>JAUHYN010000558.1 GCA_030426505.1 bacterium
CTCTTCAACATCTTCTTCGGCGACATGAGCCTGGTGGGCCCGCGGCCGCCGCTCCCGTCCGAGGTCGCGCAGTACAAGCCCTGGCAGCGGCGCCGCCTGTCGGTGAAGCCCGGCCTCACGGGGCTGGGGCAGGTGTCGGGTCGCAACAACGTCGACTTCGAAGAGTGGATGGCGCTCGATTTGCGTTACATCGACGACTGGTCGCTCTGGCTCGACGTGAAGATCCTCCTGCGTACGTTGCCCGCGGTGCTGTTCAAGACCGGCGCGTCCTGACATACGCTCCGCCCCGTGCTGCCGCTCGTCATCGATGCGCTCGTCGCCGCGGTCGCGGTCGGGCTCGCGATCCCGTGCGGCGTGTTCGCGCTCGAGTGCTTCGTCGCGATCTTCGCGCGGCGGCTCCCTTCGAAGAGCGCGCCCGACGCGTCTCAGCCGAGGACGGTGATCCTCGTCCCGGCGCACGACGAAGAGGTCGTGATCGAGGAGACGCTCGCCGGTCTGAAGACGCAGCTCGGACCGAAGGACGCGATCCTCGTCGTCGCCGACAACTGCTCCGACGGTACGGCGGATCTCGTGCGCGCCGCCGGCGCCGAAGTCATCGAGCGCACCGATGAAGAGCGACGCGGCAAGGGCTACGCGATCGTGTACGGCCTCGACCACCTCTCGAGTGATCCGCCGGACGTCGTGACGATCGTCGACGCCGACTGCAAGGCCGAGCCGGGCGCGCTCGAGCTCATCGCGCGCGAAGCGATGGCGACGCACCGCCCCGTCCAAGCGGAGTACTTGCTCACGAGCCCCGACGACAAACCGAAGACCGTCGTCTCTGCGCTCGCGTTCCTCGTACGCAACCGCGTGCGCCCGCGCGGACTCGCGCGGCTCGGCTTGCCCGCGCACCTCACCGGGAGCGGGATGGCGTTCCCGTGGGACGTGCTCAGGAATGCGCCCGCGACGGGTTCGTACCTGGTCGAAGATCTGTTGATGGGGATCGAGCTCGCGCTGAAGGGGACGCCGCCGCTGTTGTGCGCCGAAGCGCAGATCACGAGCCTCCTCCCCACGCGCGATCGCGCGGCGATGGGCCAGCGCCGTCGCTGGGAGCACGGCCAGCTCATGACGCTCACGCGCTACGCGCCGCGCCTGATCGGCGCCGGGATCGCGCGCTTCGATCTCGGGCTGTTCGCGCTCGGGATGGATCTCCTCGTGCCGCCGCTCGCGTTGCTCGTGCTCGCGTGTGTCGGGGTGCTCGCGGTGTCGGTCGTCCCGCTCGTGCTGTTCGGGCGGTGGTGGTCGTTCGCGGTCGCCACCGACAACCTCGCGACGGTGACGTTCGGCGTCGCGATCGCGTGGCTGGTGTACGGGCGCTCGACGATCCGCCTCACGCAGCTCCTCGCGATCCCGTTGTACGTCCTCTGGAAGATCCCGCTGTACCTGTCGCTCTTGCTCCGCGGCGGTCAGAAGACTTGGGAGCGCACGGAGCGCACGCCGAAGTGATGACCTCGCAGAACCAGATAGCGGTCGAGTCGCTGCCGGGGTGGGTCCGGATCGGCCGTCGCGTCGAGGGCTACTACTGGATCGCGTTGATGCTCTTCGGGAGCGTCGCGCTGGCGAGCAACCTGTTCGTCGCGATCCGGCACCTCTCGACGCGCTATCACATGAACCACGTCACCGGCGCGTGGACCGCGCTGACGTGGTACGCGACGCACGGACAGCTCTACCCGCCGCTCGTCGAGGACGGCTTCTACGGCGGGACGCGCTTCGCGCCGCTCTCGATCCTCGCGAACACGATCGCCGCCGAGGCGACCGGCGAGTACTTCGTCTCCTCGAAGATCGTCTCGCTCGTGACGATGGTGGCGATGCTGATCGTCGTCTACCTCGTGATCGTGAAGCGCGGCGCGCCGCGCTCGGTCGCGGTGTTCCTGGTCGGCGGCATCGTGTTGACCTCGCCGGGCTTCGTCGCCGTGACGTCGCCGTTCCGCGGTGACCCGGCGCCGATCGTCTTGCAGCTCGCGGCGCTGGTGCTCGCGGCGCAGGGGAAGGACCGCACCACGCGTCGAGTGATCGCGGCCGCCGCGCTCTGCGCGCTCGCGGTGTTCTTCAAGGTGACGGCGGGGTTCGCGGTGATCGCGATCGGCCTCGTCCTCCTCGCGCAGGACCGCCGCCAGCTCGCGTACTTCTGCGCGACGTGGTTCGCGATCGTCGTGGTCGGCGGCTTCTTGTTCGACGTCGCGACCGACGGGCGCATGACGGAAAACCTCTTCGGCGTCACGACCTCGAACATCGGCGGCGTGTCGATGCTGCTGAGGTCGCCGGGCAAGCTCAGCTACCTGATGAACGACACCGCGCTGTCGGCGTTCATCGGCGTCCCGATCGTGTTGCTCGGGATCGTGCGGTCGCTGAACCTGCGCCGCATCACGATCTTCCAGCTCGCGTGGCTGGCGAGCTTCGCGATCATCCTCATCCTGCTCACGGACTCGGGGGTCTCGTTCAACCACCTGCTCGCGTTCATCGTGATGACCGCGGTGTGCATCGGCGAAGTCTGGGTGCGCGCGGATCCCGGCGACGCCCAGAGCCTCTATCCGCAGCGCGCGCTGATGGCGGCGGTCGTGGGCTGGATGATGCTCGCGGACTTCGATCGCAACGTCGCCGACGATCTCAGGATGTCGCTCGAGCCGATCGGCGAGCAGCACGACATGGCCTTGATGCACGACCTCGTGAAGCCCGGCATGAAGGTGCTCAGCGAGGAGCCCTCGCTGATGGTCGCGAACGGGATGCGGCCGGTCCTGGTCGACGCCTGGATGATCACGAAGATCGCGCGCACGCGGCCCGAGGTCCAACAGGAGCTGATCGATCGCGTCACCGCGCGCGAGTTCGATCGCATCATCCTGCTCGTCGCGCCGAACGTGCCGTACGCGCAGCACTGGTACAGCCACCACTTCGGCTGGATCGTGATCGACGCCATCCGCGCGAACTACCGTCGCGTGCAGGAGATTCAGGGGTTCCAGGTCTACGAGCGTCGCCCGGTCGACGCGCCCTCACCGACTGAGGGATCGGAGGTGCTCGATGCGCCGTGAGAAGCTCTTGTCGAACGTGTGACGCTGCGCGAACGCGCGCGCCGCGCGGGCCATGAAGCGGATGCGATCCGGATCCTTCGCGAGCGACCCGATCTTCTTCGCGCAGTCGACGTGATCGCGCACCGGCGCGACGAGCCCCACGTTCGTGATCCGCAAGATGCCCGCGAGCGCTTCGTTGCCGTAGCCGGCGAACGGCAAGCCCTTGCCGAGCATCTCCAAGTACATGCCGGACGGATCGCCCTGCACGTGACAGCACAGGAACATGTCGTAGTCGCGACCGATCTTCGGCATCAGCTCCGAGAACGGGACGAAGCCGAACATGTGGACGGCGTGGCCCATCTGCTCGCGCGCGATCGTCGCGCGCATCTCTTCCTCGAGGATGCCGCCGCCGTAGATATCGAGCGTGAACGAGACGCCGTCGTCGAGGAGCTGACGCGCGACCTTCAACAGCTCGTCGGCGCCCTTCATGTGATTCATGCGGCCGGCGAAGACGAGGCGGAGCGGCTCGCCCTGGCCGAGGCGTTCGAGGCGCCGCTCGAGGGCGACGGGGTCGACCAGCATGTCGTCCGAGCCGCGCCCGTCGAAGAACAGCAGCGGGTTGGGCGACAGGTCGCGGTAGGCCTCGTAGGTCGGCGTGCCGTTCGCGTGTAGACCGATCGAGTTCTTCAGGCCCGTGCGAATGATGCGCTCCTGGTTGATCTCCCAAGCGATGCGTCGGGCCTTCACCAGTGGGTTCTTCACGCTGGCGTGGACCACCTGCAGTCGCGTCTTCAGCGTGTACTCGGAGGTGTACACGACGGGTACGCCGACCGCCGCGCCGAGCTCCCAGATGTGGTTCTGCCGGTAGTGGATCCCAGCGAGGACCATGTTCGCGCGGGACAGCTCGCGTCCCATCGCCTCACGGTCGTCGTAGTCCAACAGGACGGTCTCGAAGTCGGCGGAGCTCGGATCGATCTCCACGTCGTCGCCGCCGAGCTTCCGGTCGGCGTCCACCACGGACTCGCTCTGCGGCTCCACGACGGCGATCAGCGGCCCGTCCCACAGCTCGCGGTAGGACTTCATGCCGGACAGGAAGCGCCCGGCCAGAACGAGACGACCGTTGGGACGGCGTATCCCGGTGAGGCTGGGGAGGACGATGAGCGTCTTGTCGGACATGTCGAAAGGGGGGCGCGAAGATCGCGTCTCGACGTGGGTCAGTCAACGTTCGAGATGCGTGGTGCGGCTCTTCGTTTTCCGGTAAGGACACACTTGATGGCAGACCTGACGATCAAGCTGTTCGCAGACGGCGCCGACCTCGACGAGATGGTGAAGGCGTACGAGAGCGGTAACATTCAAGGCTTCACGACCAACCCGACGCTCATGCGCGCGGCGGGCATCACGGACTACGTCGCCTTCGCGAAGAAGGTGCTCGAGAAGATCACGGACCTCCCGATCTCGTTCGAGGTGTTCTCGGACGAACTCGACGAGATGGAGCGCCAGGCGAAGCTGATCGCCGAGTGGGGAGACAACGTCTACGTCAAGATCCCCGTGACGAACACGAAGGGCGTGTCGACCGCGCCGATCATCGAGTCGCTGTCGAAGGCCGGCGTGAAGTTGAACGTCACGGCCGTCTTCACCGAGGCGCAGGTCGAGTGGATCACGGAAGCGCTCGACGCGGGCACGCCGTCGGTCATCTCCGTCTTCGCCGGCCGCGTCGCGAACACCGGTCGCGACCCGATGCCGCACATGAAGCGCGCCGTGGAGATCGCGAAGAAGAACCCGAAGGCCGAAGTGCTGTGGGCGAGCCCGCGCGAGGCGCTCAACATCATCCAGGCCCAAGAGTGTGGCTGCCACATCATCACGGCGACGCCGTCGATCCTCGGGCAGGTGAAGAACTTCGGTAAGGACCTCTCGCAGTTCTCGCTCGAGACCGTGAAGATGTTCTACGACGACGCGTCGAGCGCCGGATACACGCTGTGACCAAGCCGCGCGTCCTCATCACCGGCGTCGCGGGCTTCATCGGGAGCAACCTCGCCGACCACTTGCTGCGCGCGGGCTACGAGGTCGTCGGCATCGACAACCTCGCGTACGGCGTGCGCGAGCAAGTGCCGGACGCGTGTACCTTCCACGAGATCGACATCCGGTCGCCGGCGCTGTCGGAGCTCGTGGAGCCGGGCGACGTCATCTTCCACCTCGCGGCCAAGAACTGCATCGCGGACTGCCAGGACGACCCGGTCGAGACCGCCTCGATCAACGTCCACGGCACCGTCAACGTGTTCGAGGCCGCGCGGAAGCGGGAGGCGGCGAAGGTCGTCTACGCGGAGTCCTCGGCGATGTACGAGGGCTCGAAGGTCATGCCGACCCCGGAGAGCGAGGTCGCCGCGGAGAGCTTCTACGCGGTGAGCAAGCTCGGCTCGATGCTCTTCGCCGAGGCGTACGAGCGCTACTACGGTCTGAGGACGACGGCGCTGCGTTACTTCTGTGCGTACGGTCCGCGGCAGGACTACCGCCGCACGATCCCGCCGGTGATGAGCGCGTTCATCATGAAGCTGTCGAAGGGCGAGCCGCCGATCATCTACGGCACCGGTGAGAAGCGCCGCGACTTCGTCCACGTGGACGACATCAATCGCTTCCACGAGCTGTGCATCTCGGACGCGCGCACGGACGGCCAGGTCTACAACCTCGGCAGCGCGACGAACCACTCCGTGCGCGACATCTACGACAACGTCGCGCGCATCCTCGACGTCGACATCGCGCCGGTCCACAAGCCGGACCTGCCCGGTGAGGCGACGGAGACGCTCGCGAACATCGACAAGGCAAAGGCGCTCGGTTGGGCTCCGCAGGTGACGCTCGAGGCCGGGCTGCGCGGGATGGTCGAGTACCTGAAAGA
>JAUHYN010000559.1 GCA_030426505.1 bacterium
CTGGTCCCGAGCTTCGAAGGCGAGACGCGCCTGTTCACCGAAGGCGAGATCCCGCGGCCGCCCCCCGCCTTCCCCGCGGACGAGGGCGCGCCGGAGCTCCCGACGCTCCACGAGGGCGCGGGCGAAGAGGCGACGCGCATCCACCGCAAGCTGCCGATCCCGCGCACGATGAGCGAGACGATCCCGACCGCCGACGGCGAGACCTCGTCGATCCTCGCCCCGAACACCGTCCCGCTCGGCATCGGCCCCACCCGCCTCGAAACACCGACGAACACCACGCCACCCCCGGTCCTCCCTCGCGGCCCGACCGAGCCGCTCCCGCCGGAGGACGCGCCGCCGCGGGCGTGGGCGTCGTACTTGATCCTCGCGATCATCGCCGCGGTGACGGCGAGCCTCGCGTACTTGGTGATCAACGCATTGGGGTGAGTCACGCGCGACGTACGTCATGGATACGACTCGACCGCTCCGGCTCCGACCGTTAGAATTCGACGCGTGGGCGAGTCGTTGCGCGGGAAGATCGGCTTCGCCTGGGGCGTCGGCGGCGTCCTCGCGCTGCTCGTGTTCGCGGTCTATCGCCTCCTCCCGATCGCGCTCGCTCCGCTCGAAGGTGATCTCTCACCGATGTACGTCGTCGCGTACGCCGTGAGCGTGCTCGTGATGGCGTACAGCGAGGGCTACCGCGCCTTTCAGAAGGGCTTCTCACCGCGCGTCGTCGCGCGGGCGCTGTACGTCTCACGCGCCGCGCGTGGCTTGAGACTCGTCCTGGCGCCCGCCTTCTGCATGGGGCTCTTCGAGGCCGAGCGGCGCCGCCTGATCGTCTCGTGGTGTACGACCCTCGGCGTGCTCTGCTTGGTCATCGTCGTCGGTCGACTCGAGCAGCCGTGGCGGGGGATCATCGACGCGGGCGTCGTAGCCGGGCTGTCGTGGGGAATCGTCGCGACCACTTGGTTCGCGATCCGCGGCGTCGTGGGCGATCCGCCCGTGGTGCCCGCGGAGGTCCCGGCTACAGCGACTTGAGGTAGGTCCGAATGTCTTCGAAGTCGGCTTCGGGCATTCGGCCTTCGAACGGCGGCATGATCGGCTGGTAGCCCTTCACGACCTTCGCGCGGGACGCGTAGACCGACTCCTTGAAGTACGCGTCGTCGAACGGGACCTTCGCGCCGTCCTCCATCTCGGAGACCGAACCCCATCGACCGTTCAGCGCCGGCGCCTGCTTCACGGTCCCGTCGACCGCGTGGCACCCGCCGCAAGCGTAGGTGTTCTCGAAGTGGTATTGGCCGCGCGCGAGCGGCGTCATGTCCTCGATGTCCGGCAACTCGATCACCGGATCGAGCAGCGACGGATCGCTCGCGACCCAGTCGAGCGCCGCATCGATGGGGATCTGATAGCGGTCGTTGGAAGCATCGACCACGTCGTACGACGCGAGCGACTCCGCCTCCGCCGCGCGCAGCGCCTCGAGTTCTTCGTAAACGGGGTCCGGCCCCAAGGCGGGCGGCTCACAGGCCACTACGACGATGGCCGCGGCGGCGGCGAGTGCCGAGTTCGGGTTTCGAAGGATGCTCATGAGGTCTCCATCGTTCGCTTCGGAAGAATCCAGCGCCAGAGCAGCGCATCGGGGAGAGGCACCGTCATGAAGAGGTGCTCGAGGACCGCGAGGGTCAACAAGGTCGCCGTGAGCGTCGCGCCGATGACCCCGAACGCGTTCGTCGACTCGTGGGCCGCGGACCGCGCGAGCTGTGCGATCACGAGGCTCGCCGACACGATCGAGATCGGCATCAGCGGATTCATTCGTGCGCGCCCGAAGTAACTCGCGAGGTAGCGGAGGTGGTCCGGGATGAACTCGATCGCGATGTTCCGCACGCCGAGGAATAGGTTCAGCTTCGAACTCAAACGCATGGTCCACAGGACCGCGAACGTCCACGCTGCGACCGGGTTGGGCTCCTCCCAAGTCACTGCGGCGACGACCGCGAGCGTCACGGCGAGTGCGACCTCGTGGTGGATCAACGTCTCCGTCGCGAGCAAGAAGCGGCGCCAGCCTCGAACCCCCTCGGGACACTCCGCCTTTCTCGGGCCGGTCACCCAGCCGGTGAGGAAGGTCAGCTCGTGCCACCCCCACAGCGCGACGGCGCTCGAGAACGCCACGTAGGCGCCCATCGTCGACGTGTCGTCTGCGGTCCACGCGATCGAATAGAGCGCGCCGGCCGCGATGACCGTAGCCACCACCACGCTCATCCGGTGCGTCCGCCTCGGCCGGGAGTCGAGGTGGATGATGACCGCCGTACCCATCCACCACACGAAGAGGGCAAAGAGGACGGCGACGATGATATCCATTCTCGAGGGCCTACCAGACCGGCTCGAGCCGGCTCGCGGCCGGCAGCGCGTTCTGCTTGGCCGGGAGGAAGTAGAGCCGAGCGAACGTCACTCCTGCGGCGGCCATCAGACCGGCGCGCTTCACGAGGCCGACGATCCCGCCGCGCCGCTTCGCTTCTTCGATGCGCTCTGCGATCCTGCGCAGCCGCTCGAGACCCGCGTAGAAGGCGGGGTTGTCGAGATCGAGTTGAATCGGGAAGACCTGCTTCGAGATCTCGGACGTGATCTCGAAGACCTTCTTGCCGAACGCGCTCGGGTCGAGACCGAGCGCCTCGAAGAAGCCCGGGCGGCAGTGATCACGCACGTACATCGTCGCGAACACCGCGAGCGTGAAGAAGCGAACCCAGAGACGATTGTGACCGGCGAGCAAGTGCGGGTTCGCGCGCATGAGGAGCGCGAATGCTTCTCCGTGCCGGAACTCGTCGTTGCACCACTCCTCGAACCACTTGAAGATCGGGTGGAAGCGATGCTCGGGGTGCCGCTCGAGGTGTCGATAGATCGTGATGTAGCGCGCGTACCCGATCTTCTCGGAGAGGTAAGTCGCGTAGAAGATGAACTTCGGCTTGAAGTACGTGTAGTCCTTCTTCTTCGTGAGGAAACTCAAATCTACCCCGACGTCGAAGTCCTTGAGTGCGTCGTTGATGAAGCCGGCGTGGCGCGCCTCGTCGCGACTCATGAGTTTGAACAACTCGCAGATGTCCGGGTTGCTCCCGCGCTTCTTCATCTCGGCGTAGAGGACACAGCCCGAGAACTCCGCGGTGAGTGAACTAACGAGGAAGTCGACGAACTCCTCGCGGAGATCTCCCTCGAGCCGGGACAGATCGAGGTCCCACTTGTCGGCGCGCCGGAAGTGGTCGCGATTGCGGTCCTCGCGGAGCTCCTGAATCAGCACATCCCACTCGGCGCGGACGGAGGTCACGTCCACGGCATCGAGTTCGTCGAAGTCGGTCGTATAGAACCGCGGACTCAGCATCGTCGTGCGCTGCGCCGTCTGGGTGGTCGTGTTGGGCGTTCCGTTCATAGCTGTCTCCGGTCGCTGAAGCTCACGTCGAGCAGTTCCAAGCACTCGAAAGATCCCGACCAGCGCGTCCACGCGCGCTGGAGCCAGGTCGCGCGCGTCACGGTCGCGCGACGTCGTTCCGTGACACTCGTCCCGTACGGGGGATTGAGGGGTCGGCCATGCACGAGGACCCGGTCGGCGGGGCGGAGCTGATAGTCGGCGTCGAGTTCGACGTGCGCGTACAGCGCCTCGAACGTGTGCGACACCTCGACCGTACAATCGGTCTCGAAGATACGGGCCGCCCTCATGGGCCACCTCGCGTCTCGGGCAACAGCCCGGCGAACGCCGCGGAGTTGGTCGCGCCGAACGCGCCGAGCTCGACGTAGCGCCCGGTGCGAGGGTCTTCGATCGAGAGCCTCCCGTCGGCCCAGCGCGTCAGCCGAAACGCTCCAGCGTCGTCGAGCGACTCGAGCTTGCGCTCGCGCGCGAGGCCACGAAGGACTCCCCGCACGAACCCGCTCGTCCCCGGCGCGAAACGCCCGATCTCGACGCGCCTCACTTCGGAGGACGCGTCGACGCGGAAGGCGACGATGGCGCCATCCGCGCGATCCTCGAACCGGACGTCGACCTCTTCGACGACCGCGCTCGCCGGACGATCGACCCGCCCCACGCCGCGGTCACGCGCGACGACCGTCAGCGTGATCGCGCAGGCGATGAGCGCCGCCGCTCCCCACAGCGCACCCTTCGGGAAGGTCTCGGAGAAGTGGTCGTGACTCACGCCATCGCTCCTCGCGCGTGCTCCGCGAGCAACGCCGCGACGTCCTTGGCCTTGGGGACCGCGCGCAGCATCGGCGACGACCTCCTGAACCGCCACGGTCGAGCGTGCGGCCACAGGTGCGCGTAGGCGAGGCGATCCTGCCCGGCCAACGTCAGCGCGATCTCGCCGTCCCCGTTGGGGTACGCCTTCAACGCAGCGCCGCTGAGCCGGCGGAACGGCAGGTTGAAGGTGATCGGGAACGCGACACCGATGCGCATCACGACGCGTCGATTCGTGATCGTGTACATCGACGTCGACGCGTTGAGGTAGGCGAGCAACAGCAACAGGCCGAGACCGACCGCCGCCAACGCCGTGACGCCGAGGATCGCGAGGAGCGCCGCACCGAGGGCCTCGGAACGAACGACCGCGACGCCCGCCCTCAGCGCGATGAACGCACCGAAGTAGAGCCCAACGCTCCGCACGTGAAATGCGTGACGCGCGAGCGTCCGCCAGTGCGGCTGGCCCTGCCAGAGAATGTGCTCCCCGCGCGGGAGCTCCTCGGGCAACCCGGGGACGGGTTCGATCTCGACGTCGCTCACAGCACCGGCCCCAAGCGCTTCGGATCCGCGTACAAGCGACCGCCGGAGTAGTACGCACCAATCTTGTCCTCTTCGAGAAGAGTCACCTGATCGGCGTTGGCGAGCCGAGGCACGTTCGCGAACTGCGACGCCTTCAGCGCGTACACCTCCACGACGCCGGGGCGCCCGTCGAGCATCCGCATCATCGGCGCCGGGAGCAGGCGCGTCCCGTGTTCACCGCCGAGGTCCACCTCGAGGTAACGAACCATCGGATCGGCGCGATCGACCCACACGTCCGTCACCGTGCCGGCGACGGCGCCGTCGGCTCCGACGACCTCCAACCCGCGCGGATCTTGGTTCGGGCGATCGATCGAAAAGTCCGTCGCGACGCGCAGCGGAACGATCGCGGGTTCGCCGTGCGCCGTACGATCCGGCTCGTCGCTCCGATCCGCGTAGGCGGCCGGGCCCATTCCGCTCAGGAGCGGATCCCCGCTCGGCACGAGCGGCGCGCCGGCGAACGCAGCGCTGCGCTCACCCGCGATCGCCTTCTCGTAGCGCAACGCATTGGGCGCGAACACCTCGCCTCCGTGCGGGAGCGCGAAGGCCTTCGGCGCCGGGAGCATGACCGGCCCGGACGGTTCGACACGTCGAGTCGTGTCACTCTCACACGGATAACCTTCACGACGGTCTTCGCGACGCAGGTAGAAGACCAACCCTGCGAAGAACAACCAGAAGACGTACAGCACGATCTGTGCGACGTCGATGTTTCCCATGATGGCGCCAGTTCCCATTGGTCCCACTCCTCGACGAACGATTCGTTTCTTCTCAGCTCGGTAGCTCGGCCAACCCGAAGCGCTTCGGCACCAGACGCTCTCCGCCGAAGCGGACGAGCGGGCCGATCGCGACGAGCGTGGCGAAGAGCATCCCGATCTCGATGATGTAGACAGCGCCGTAGCCAACGGACGGTCCCGTCAGCCCCGGCCCGAGTGATCCTTGGACCGCGAGGCCCGAGAGGGTGTCGCGTAGCGCTCCACCGAAGGCGATGCCCAAGCCGGCCGTCGTGGCCTGGACCGCGCCCCACGCGCCGACCGCGAGTCCGCTCGAGCTCTCGTCCGCGAGCGCCATGGCCGCCGTGAGCGTCCCGACGCCGAACCAGCCGCCGCCGAACCCGATCAGCGCAGTGCCCAGACAGAAGACGACCGTCGACTCCAGCGGCGCGGCGAAGAT
>JAUHYN010000560.1 GCA_030426505.1 bacterium
CGCGATCGCTTCAACGCCGAGGGCGACCCGATCGACCTGCTCTACCTCCTCGCGCGCTGCGTGAAGAACGCCGTGCGCTTCAACCGCGACGGCGCGTTCAACCAAGCGGCCGATCACCGTCGCCTCGGCATGCACCCGGACAAGATGGACGCCGCCGTCCGCGGCGCCGCGGCCCTCCTCGACGGGCGCGCGGAGATCTTCGCTGCCGATTACCGCGAAGTCCTCGCGCGCGCGCGCGCCGACGACGTCGTGTACCTCGACCCCCCGTACGAAGGCGTCGGCGGGCGCGACCGGCGCTACGTCGAGCAGCTCGATCGCGACGCCTTCGTCGAGGCGCTCGCGTCCCTCGACGCGCGCGGAGTGCCGTACGTGGTGAGCTTCGACGGCCGCCTCGGCGAACGCGCCTACGGCACGCCGCTCCCGGAGCACCTCGATCTGATGCGCGTCGAGGTGGACGCCGGGCGCTCCTCCCAAGCGACGCTGGTCGGGCGCGACGCGCGGACGGTGGAGTCGCTGTACGTGTCGCGCGCGGCCCGCAATGCATCGGGGCGGTAGCTCAGGATCGCGTCATTCTCGCGAACTGAGCGCGGCGTCGAGCGTCGACAGCTCGGCGCGGTCGGGGACGGCGAAGCTGTAGCCGCGGAAGTTCGACGCTCCGTCCTTCAACCAGAAGCGCCCCTGCGCGGCGAAGAAGACGCCCTCGAGCTGCCCGACGTCGGAGCCGAGCACCGGGATGTCGAACGTGACGCGGTCGCCCTCGCGCCGCGCTTCGACCTCCTGCGTGGTCTTCCAGCCGTCGGTCGTGAAGCGATACACCAGGCCGTCGAGCTGCTGACTCGACAGCGTCGGCGCTCCGGGGACCGTCGGCAACTCGAAGCCGCCGTCGTTCGGGCGCACGGGGAGTTCGAGGTGCAGGCGCCTCCGACCCTCGGGCCACGCGCGGACCGCGTAGTCGATACCGTCGATCGTGCGCTTGCCCAGCTCGAGGCCGCCGTCGTCCAGGCGACGCGCCGTGCCCTGCCCGATCAGCGCGTCGACGCTGCGCTGCGAGGCGGAGACGGTCTTGTCGATCACTTCGCGGAAGATGCGCGCGTCGTTGTGCCAGGCGTACGCGTCGATCTGTTCGATCAGCGCGTGGTGCAGCTCGGCCTTGTAGAGCCGATCGAGCGGCATGTTCTCGAAGGCCGCGCGCTGCGTGACGGACCGGGCCATCGCAGCCGCGTCCTCGTAGGCGGGGTCCGACTTCGCCGCGTCCATCAGCGCCGCGTACGCCGGACCGAACTCAGCGACCAGCTCGTCGATCCGGTGACCGAGGCGCAGCGCCGCGCCCGGGTTCGCGTGGATCATCGGCGTCAGCAGATCGCGGATCGACGGGGTGTGGTCGGCGCTCGGGTCCGCGAAGTAGAGCGCGGGGAAGCGCCGCAACAGGTTGAAGACATCCACCGCGGACTTGTCGAGATGCACGGTCTTGTCCGCGTTGAAGCGCCCGTCCTCGTTGGTCAGCGCGGCCAACTCGCGGACGACCTTCGCGTAGGCCGTCACCGTCTCGGGCGACGTCTCCATCAACCGCTCCGCGACGGCCGTCTTCAGGCCCGCCGCCTTCGCGAGCTGCTCGGCGAGATTCGCTTCGTACGCCGCGCCGAACTCTTGCCCGACCTTGACTTGCTTCACCGCGAACAGCGAACGCTCGGCCTTGCTGAAGCCGTCGTAGACCACGCGCGCGACGCGCTCGATCTCCGAGAGGCGCTCCGTGTGCTCCTGCAGGTACGGCTGCGACCACTTCAGGACGTGGATCGGCGCCGTGTACGGTTGGCTCGTCTCCGTCGCGAGGTCGAGCTGCGCGCCGCCGAGCTCCATGTTCGACGAGCTCATCGCGCCATGGAGGATGCGCCACCGCACCTGCTCGGCCGCGGTCTTCGCGTGCGCGTCGATCAGGCTCGACATCGTCGCGTTGAAGTCCATCACGGCCTCGCCGCGGACCTGCCGGGTGACGAGGTGTCCGGACTCCTTCGCCGAACGCGCGAACACCGGGCCGGAGGTCTTGTGCCCCGACAGCCCCTCGAGCAAGTGCGCCGGGCGGATCTGCGCGCCGGCGCGGACGATGAGCGCGCGGCGCTCCTTCGTGCCGTCCGGGAACTCGGTGAAGTCGCCCGTGTCGATCACCGCGAGGATGCGCGTGGATCCCTCCGTGAAGAGGTTCGCGTTCACCTCACCCCAGATCGCTTCGACGAAGCCCTCCCGCATCGGCGCGCCGCCGTGGGAGTGCAAGAAGTCGCGGTCGTTGTCGGGCGACAGCGGCGTCTTGCCGATGCCCTTGATCGAGAGGTTGCCGAACGGCAGGAACGCCGTGCGACCGGCGCCGCCCGTGCCGCCGAGGCCGGTGCCACCGTAGCGATCGGCGAACACGCGCAGCGTCTCCCGGTCCCCGACCTCTTCGCCCTTGGGCGGGATGCGCCACGCGACGGCGTCGAGGATCGCGCGCTCCGACGACTCCGTGAGGCGCCCCGAGGCCGGGACATCGAAGCCGAGCTCACGCGCGAGCTCGACGTTGAGCCACGCGACGCGCCCGGGGACGCGCACGGCGTCGACCTTCGCAAAGCGCTCCTTGCCGACGACGTCGAGGATCTTCGAGGCGCCGACGTTCGACGGGCCGACGCGCTCGGCGGCGTCGACCCCGAGCTGTCGCAGGCGCGCCTCGGGCGTCGCGGCGCTCTGGGTGAGTGGGTCGCGGCGCGGCGCGACGTCGTCGAAGACCCCCTTGCCGCGAATGCGCGTCACGAAGACACCTCGAAGCCGTTCTCCGTCGGATCCCACGCCGGGTCTTCGAGGCGCGCGCCGAAGCGCTTCTTCAAGGCGGCGATCCCGCGGGGTGCGAGCGGCGAGGTCCGACCGCACGCCCGACACACGAGCTGCGGCTTCCACACGTCGTCCGCGAGCGTGAGGATGACCGCCCGGACGACGTCGTTCTTGCAGTGGCGGCAGGACCAGTCCGCGCCGAGCGCGATGAGGTGCCGCCGAACGTCCAGCCCGCGGGCCTTGTCGGCCTCGAAGCGCTCCGCGAAACCCACCAGCTCGCCCCCGGCGGCGGCGGCCTCGCGCGCGATGCTCTCGAGGAGCAAGTCGAGGGCGGTCTGGGCGAGGCCGGCGCGGTCGATCTCGGGGCGGCGACGGGCGTCGGCCAACAGGTCGAGCTGCGTGGACGCGGTCGCGACGATCCGCGCCAGCGCGTCCCCGTTCGACCCCTCCGTCACCCGATCATCGTGAACGAAGGATTCGAATTCGACAACGGAATGTCGGCGTCAGGGGGTCACGGTAAGCGTGATGTCATCGGTCGCGACTCGCCCGAAGCCGTCCGTGACCATCAACTCGAAGGTCGACGTCATCGTCGGGGTCACCTCGAACGAACAGTCGCTGCTCAGCACCGTGCTGCCCATCGACCACTCACAGAGGTACGGCGGGACCGCGAGGTCCGCCGAACCGTTCAGCGTCACGACCGACCCGCTCGCCACCGTGCGATCCGGGCCCGCGCGCGCCTCGAAGTCGTCGAGCGACGCGAGCAGGAAGTCCCCGAACTGCACCTGCGCCTGGGAGTTCGAGAAGAACGCGAACGCGCCCTCGGGGTAGCTCGAATCCACGACGTCGAGCGTGGCCACGAGGTCGTCCGTCGCGCCGCTCATCATGTCGTCGCGCCACACGACGATGCGGGTCCGGGTCGGCGTGTAGAAGAACTCGAACCGGTAGGTCGAGCCGTGCGCCCACCCGCGCGTCACGCCGTTCGGGTCGCGCGGCGACTCGAGGAAGATCGTGTCGCCGCCGAGCAGGTTCGCGTTGTTGCGATCCGTCGACCACAGATCTGCGCAGCTGTACTCGTAGTCGGTCGTGTTGAAGCCGAACGCCGGCTCGAACGACACCGTCGTCGAAGAGCCGACCGCCCCGTCGATCTTCTTGATCGCCAGGCCCCCCAACGCGTTCCCGCAACGCGCGGTCCAGTTCTGGTTCGAGCGCTTCCAGGACACGAGGTAGCTGTGCGCGGGGTTCTGCCAGCCCCACAGGAAGCCGATCAGATCGTCGTCGCCGGCGCCCGACGCCACGCCGATGTGCCCCGTGATGCGGACGTTCGACACCTCGAGATCCGACAACACGATCGCCGGCTTCCCGTTCACGGTCTGCCGCCGCGCCGTCCCGCCGTCGCAGATGTAGTTCGGGTTCGCGCCGGTCGGGTACTCGTTACTGCGGAGCACGACCACGTTCCACCCGCACAGCTGCGCGAGCGCGTCCGTGCGGTACACCGTCGCGCTGTCCGTGTCCGACGCGCCGGTGTTCGTATCCGTGACCGTCAGGAAGTACTGCGTCGTCGCGGGCGGCGACACCATGATCGTGCAGGTCGTCCCCACCACGGAGGACGTCGACGTCTGCCACGAGCACTCGATACACGAAGTGTCCGAGCACGACGCGCCCGCCCACGTCGCCGTGAGCGTCGCCGTCCGCGTGCCCGCGATGTTGCGATCGGGCCCTGCGTTCGCGCTGAACGGGACGATGCGCACTTGCATGCGGTCCGTCGCGCGCAGCCCCGACGCGTCCGTCACGGTGAGCGTGTACGTCGTGTCGACCGCGGGCGAGACCATCGCCGTGCAGGTCGTGATCGTCGCGGTGATCGTGCCGCCCGTCCACGCGCACGTGAACGCGCCGTTGAAGCCGACGGCGTCGCCCATCAACGTGGCGGTGTCGCCCGCGATGATGTCCTGGTCCGGCCCCGCGAGCGCGCGGAGGATCGGGCACTCGGGCCCCTCGCACAGCGAACACGAAAAGCCCGTGCCGGGCGCCGGGACATCGGTACACGTCGTGCCCACGAGGCACGGGTCGCCCGCGCAGCCGTCGATCTCCTCGCAGGTCTCGCCGTCGCCTTCGAGCCCGGGCGGGCACGGCCCGCAGGTGTAGCCGGTCCCGGGCGCGGGGACGTCCGAACACATCACGCCGGGGAAGCACATCACGCCGACGCACCCGTCCACGTCCGTGCAGGTCTCGCCGTCGCCCTCGTACCCCACGGGGCAATCGCCGCAGGCGTAGCCGGTCATCGGCGCCGGTAGATCCGTACACGCCACGTCCATGAAACACGGATCGCCGACGCACCCGTCGACGTCCGTGCAGGTCTCGCCGTCGCCCTCGTAGCCCGCGGGGCAGTCGCCGCAGGCGTAGCCGGTCATCGGCGCCGCGAGATCCGTACACGCGACGTCCGCGAAACAAGGATCGCCCGCACACCCGTCGACGTCCGTGCAGGTCTCGCCGTCGCCCTCGTAGCCCGCGGGGCAGTCACCGCACGTGAAGTCGTCGCCGTTCGCGGTGCAGGTCACGCCGTCGAAGCACGGGTCGCTCTCGCACGGGTCGTTGCCCGCGGGCGGCGGGTCGACCGGGTCTTCGCCTTCACACCCCACGAGCGCAAAGAGGAGCAAGAGGAGCGGGAGGGGCCGAACGCGTCGCACGCCTTCAGTATGGCGCGCGCCGTCACACTCATAAAGCCACCCACCCATCCCAACGAACCCCACAGTTCCATTCGTTCGCGCCCCACGCACGGCGCCAAGAGGTCTATTCATGCGAAAACTCAGCTCACTCCTGCTCGCCACCCCTCTTATCCTGTCCGTCGGCTGCATCAGCGCCGTCCGCGGCAGCGGCGAGGTCGTCGAGGAAGAGCGCTCCCTCGAGCCCTTCCGCGCGATCTCGGTCGAAGGCGACCTCGAGGTCGACGTGGTCGTCGGCAAGCGTCAGAGCGTCGTCCTGCGGTTCGACGACAACCTGATCGACCTCGTGAAGACGGAGGTCGTCGACGAGGAGCTCGTCATCTCCACCAACGCGGACGTCGGCTTCTACGACACCACCGCGACGTCCGTCCGAATCGAAGTCCCCGCGCTCGTCGCGTTCTCCGCGTC
>JAUHYN010000561.1 GCA_030426505.1 bacterium
AGTGCTTTACGACCCAAAGGCCTTCATCGCACACGCGGCGTCGCTGCGTCAGGCTTTCGCCCATTGCGCAAAATTCCCCACTGCTGCCTCCCGTAGGAGTCTGGACCGTGTCTCAGTTCCAGTGTGACTGATCATCCTCTCAGACCAGCTACCCGTCGTAGCCTTGGTGAGCCTTTACCTCACCAACAAGCTGATAGGCCGCGAGCCCATCCTCAGACGTAAGGCCGTTTCCGGTCCCCTACTTTTCTCACTGCCTCCATGGAGGCCGTGGTCTTATCCGGTATTAGCACTCCTTTCGGAGTGTTATCCCAGATCCGAGGGCAGGTTACTCACGTGTTACTCACCCGTGCGCCACTCTACTCGCTCTCCGAAGAGAACTTTCGCGTTCGACTTGCATGTGTTAAGCGCGCCGCCAACGTTCGCTCTGAGCCAGGATCAAACTCTCCAATTGAAATCAGAGAAATTTCGAACCTGTAGAGCCTCGGGAAAATCGAGGCTCCTTTGATTCATTCTTAAAAGAATCGACTCGAGACCATCTCGTTTTTACAAGCGTATGCTATTCAGTTGTCAGAGACCGAAACCCCGAACGTTTCCGGGCCACTGCGACCCATCCCCCGTTCGAGCGGGCGGCGAGTCTGCCTCGCCTCGTTCAAGCCGTCAACGTTTTTCTTCGCCCTTTTTGGCCCCCCGTGTGGGTGCGGCTCCGTGGGCGTCGGTCTACGTCGCTGCGCCGAACGTGAGGGGCGGTATAGAGGGGCCAGGTCGAACCGTCAACAACAAAAGTTTCGGCCAATGCACTTTTTTGTGAACTGTGCCGAAACGCCCTTTTCGAGCCGTTCTAGGCCACAGGGGAGCCGAGCAGGCCCTCGACGAGCTCCGAAGGCCGGTTCTGGCGGAGCCGATGGGCGCGCACGATGGCCCGCAGGTCGATGGCGGCCTGCTCGAACTCGTCGTTCACGACCAGGTAGTCGTAGACCGCGGACGCCTCGATCTCCGCCTTGGCCTCCGCGAGGCGCTGTTCGATGACGTCCGGTGCGTCCTCGGCCCGGTTCACGAGCCGACGCCTCAACTCCGCCATCGAGGGCGGAAGGAGGAAGATCAGCAAGGCTTCCGGGAGCTTGTCCCGGATTTGGGCCCCGCCCTGGACGTCGATGTCGAGCAACACGTCCACGCCCCCCGAGAGCTGCTCCCGTACGGAGGCCAGTCCGGTGCCGTAGCGGTGGTCGAAGACCTGCGCCCACTCGACGAACGCGTCCTCGGCGATCATCCGGTCGAAGTCCGCGTCGGACACGAAGTGGTAGTCGACGCCGTCGACCTCCCCGCCCCGCGCCGCCCGCGTCGTGTACGAAATGCTCCGCGCCGTGTGCGAGAGCGTCTTCAGCAGCGCCTTGCACAGGGACGTCTTGCCCGTCCCGGACGCCGCCGAGATGACGATGGGGATGCCCGTTTGCTTCAACCTCTTCGCTCCTGGTCACTCGACGTTCTGCGCCTGTTCGCGCATCCGCTCGAGCTCCGCCTTCAGTTCGACCACGACGTGCGCCAGCGCAGCGTCCGCGCACTTCGAGCCGATCGTGTTCGCTTCGCGGTTCATCTCCTGGATCAGGAAGTCCAGCTTCCTACCCACGGACGAATCCATCGAAAGTAATCCATTGAATTGATCACAGTGACTCGCGAGCCGCTCGAGCTCCTCCGTCACGTCCATACGGTCCGCGAGGAGCGCGATCTCCTGCGCGACACGCGCGGGATCGAGCGTGGCGTCGCCCAGGAGCTCCTGGACGCGCACTTCGAGCTTTCGCTTCTTCTCGCGGACGACGCGATCGATGTCGTCCGCGATGGCGCCCCGCAGCTCACGAACCCGTTCGATGTGGCCCGCCAGCTCCTCCGCGAGCGCGCGCCCTTCGGCCTCACGCATCGTGATCAGGGCCGTGAGCGCCGAATCCACCGCGCCGCCCAGCGCAGCCTCGATCGGCTCGAGATCGAGCGGCGGAGGCGGCGCGCGTAGATTCGAAGCGGCGTCCACGACGTGCTCCGCGCTCACGGTGAGCGGGATCTCGAGCACCTGCGCGATGTGCTGGCAGGCCGCGTAGTAGGCCCGCGCGGCGTCGATATCGACGATCGGCCGCGCGGCTCCACCGTCGCGAGCGCCCAGCTGCACGGAGAGGTCGACGCGCCCGCGCGAGAGGCGCTTGCGCACGATCTCCTCCAGCGATTTCGACAGCGACGCGATCTCGGGAGGCAGGTGTGTCCGGACGTCGAGGTGCCGGTGGTTCACGGATCGGATCTCGACGGAGAGCGCGAGTTCGTCCGCGTGAGCGCTCGCCGAACCGAATCCGGTCATGCTGCGCGGCATGTCGTACGAAATCAGGCGGACGGTGGTCAGGTCAATCGTCCGGCCAGCGCCGCCCCCGCGCGCTCGACGATCGTGTCCGCGTCCAACGCGTCGCATGCGAGGACGAAGTGCGGTGGCGCGGCGTGTCCCCAGCGCCTCGGATCGGCGCGGAGGAACAGCGCGAGGGTCGGCGCGCCGCACGCGACGGACAGGTGCATCGGCCCGGTGTCGTTCGTGACGACGGCCGCGCACCGCCGCATCAACGCGGCGAGCTCGTCGAGGTTCGTGTCGGGCGCGACGAGGCCGTCGCAGCCCTCGGCGACCCGCGCCGCGAGCGCCTCTTCGCCGGGCCCCCACAGGATCAGCGGCGTGGCGCCCGAAGCGCGGGCCCGTAGCCCGAGCCGCGCGAACACGTCCGGATCCACGCGGTGGTCCGGCTTGCGCGCCCCGGGCGCGAGCCCGACGAAGGGCCCTGAACCGTGGGATTCGAGCCAGGCGTCCATCTTCGCGCGCGCCGGGCCAGAGCGCCCGAGCGGCGTCGACATCGGGGGCGCGGCGCCGGATTCGAGGCGCGCCGGCGGCTCGAGCGGCGCCAAGAGGCGGAGCTTGGTGGCGATCTCGGACTCGAGCTCCGGCGGCGCCGCGATCGCGTGGGTCGCGAAGCGCGCCGCGTCCCCGCGGTCGTGCGTGATCCTCAGGCCACCGCCCGTCCAGGCGAGGAGCGCCGCCGAGGTCGCCGAGAAGTGGTGCCAGTGGGAGGCGTCGATCACGACGTCGTAGGCGCGGCGACGGAGCTCGAACATCTGCCGCACGAAGCGGACGGGCCGCTTGAAGGCGTCGCGCTTCTGAAACGGGATCGGCGCGACCACGTCGTCGAGGAGGGCGACCTTCGACGCCGCCACGAGCGCGTCGATCCGCGCCGCCGGAAACGCCGCGCGGAGCGCCGCGAACAGCGGGCTCGTGAGGAGCACGTTGCCGACGCGCTCGTCGATCCGGAGCACGAGGATCGAGGCCGGCGCCCCGGTGAGTGGCCTCGGCGCGCGACCGCCGCCGAGGAGCACCGCGGCGATCCGGGCCGCGAGGCGCTTGAGCGCGCGGCGGAGTCGGCGCATCAGCGCCCCTCCCGGGTCGGCCGTGAGGACCGTGTGAAGGGAGCCAATACGGCGCGCAGGCAGCGGGCCGTATCGGCTGGAGGCAACGTCGGCGAAGGCCCGCGGCGGTCCGTGCGCCGGGAGTCCAGCTCGGGATCCGATCCCGACGCCCGCCCCCTCGCCTCACCCACCGAGGCACCGCCGATAGAACGCCAGCACCCGCTCCGCCCGCCGCGCGTCCGTGTACTCGGCCTCGACGTGCCCCCGCGCCGCGATCCCCTTCTCGAGCCGCCCCGCCCGATCCGTCACGGCCTCGGTCAGCGCCGCCGCGAGCGCGTCGACGTCGCGGACCGGGATCGTCCAGCCGACGTCCGCGCCCGCGAGGGCCTCCGCGATCGCCGGGTGCGCCGCGCCGATGACCGGCACCCCGACCGCGAGCGACTCGAGCACGGCCCGGCAGCCGGCGTCGTTGCCCTCCTCGAGCAACACCGTCACGTCGCACGACCGGATGGACTCCGGGAGATCCGCATCGCGGAACCCATACCTATGAGTCACCGACCCGAGCCCGCGCTCCGCGATCGACGCGTCGAGCGCCGCCTCGCCCTCGCCCTTGCCGATGAAGACCAGCCTCAGGTCCCCCTCGAACCCCGCGACCACGCGCCCGAACGCTTCCAAGAGCTGGTCGTGCCCGCGCCCCGGTTTGATCCGCGCGATCATCCCGACCACCGTCGCCTCGCGCGGGATCGATCGCGTGTCGCGCACCGATCCCCCGTCGACATCCGGCCGGAAGCGCTGCGCATCGACCGCGCCCGGCAACACCATCACGCGATCCTCGGGGGGCGCGTACGACTCCAACAGCAGCCGCCGGTGCGCCTCCGCCGGCACGGTGAAGCCGTCGGTTCGGCGGTACACCCAGCCCTGCAAACCCCGGCGCCGCGCGCTCCGCGGGTGGTGAATCGAACGCACCAACAGCCGCGCCGACGAACGCGCCGCCGCCAACGCGTGGTCGTTCGACGCATGCACGTGGACCACGTCGTAGCCGCGCGTCAGCTCCGCGAGCTTCCACAGATCCGCGACCGAGCGACCGACCCCGGCCTTCGTGCTCAGCGTCAGCCCGTCGACCAACGGCACGCCGGACGCCTGCACCTTCTCGAGCATGTTGCCCTCGCGCAGGCGGTCGATCGCGATCGACACGTCGATCCCCGCCGCCCGCTGCGCGCGCGCGAGGCCCAGCGCCGGATCGGCGGGCCCCGTCATCGTCGGGAACGACACCAGGTGAAGGACCCGCACGGGCCCTCCTCACCACGGACGTACGGATCGAGCCAAGACCTTCACCGCCGCAACACGCGCAACACCGCGTCCCCGACCGCTTCGCCACCCAGCGTCGCGAGGCACTCGTGGTGCCCGAGCGGACAGACCTTGTCCCCATGGGCGCTGCACGGCCGACACGCGAGGACCTTCGTCAGGACCTCGTCCGCCACCGCGAACGTATGGCGCGCCTCGGAGGTCGGCCCGAACAACGCCACCACCGGGATCTCGAGCGCCCGCGCGATGTGCAGCGGCCCGGTGTCGCCGCCGACGATCACGTCACACGACTCGATCGCGTCGACGAGCGACGCGAGATCCCCGCCCGTCCGATCTTCGCCGCGCTCCGAGAACCCCCGATACAGCTCCGTCTCCCACGGCGCCCCGAGCCACACGAACCGCGCACCCGGCGAGAGCGCGTCGACCAGCGCCGCGGCGCGCTCCGGCGGCCACCGCTTCGTCGCCCATTCCGATCCCAACACCAATCCCACGCGCGGCTCGGCCCCGCGGACGGGGGCTGTTCGGCGCGTAAGTGTGCCGGCGAGCGAAGGATCCGCGTCCGCGTCGAACAGCGCGAGCCGATCCGACACGAACGTCCCTCCCGGCGGCGGGACGATCCGCTCCGTCAGCCACATCTTCGCGAGGGCCGAAGTCGCGGAGCCGATCCGCTTCGGGATCTTCGCGCGCGACGCGAGCATCGTGCTGCGCACCGAAGGGTGAGGGACGTACGCGACCTCGTAGCGCCCCCCCGCGATCGAGCGCGCGACGCGTGACAACCCCGACCACCCCGAGTCCTCGCCACGCTTGTCGAAGACGTGGACGTGATCCACGTGCGTCATCCGGTGCGCGATGACGTCCGCCGGCGGCCGCACGACGATCCCGACCTCGTATCCGTCCGCGGCGAGGGCGCGCGCGAGCGGCCCGTCGAAGACCACGTCCCCGATGAACGCGGGATCGACGATCAGCGCGCGTCGCACTCCGATCAGCCCCGCAGGATCGCCGCGGCTTGCTCCGTCGCTTCGATGAGCTTCGTGAGCCGAGTCCGCGCGTCGTGGGAGGCGCGCGCCACCTCGTCGACCATGCGCTGGCCGTCGGCGGTGAGCGTGATCTCGTCCGTCGCGTCGATCTCCTCCTTCGCGCGGCCGAGCCGATCCAACAGCGCCTCCTCGAACGAAGCGCCCACGCGGATC
>JAUHYN010000562.1 GCA_030426505.1 bacterium
CGCCGCGCCGGCCGCTTCCGCGAGCGCTCCCGAAGTGCCGCCCGAGCAGCTGTGGCAGCCCGCCGCGCACGAGCTCGCGAACGCTGCGCCCACCGCGATCACCGCGGCGGCCTCTCCGGTCGTCGCGCCGTCGCCGTCGCCGTCCACGGTCGCGGCGTCCGTCGTGCCGCAGACGCCCGCGCACGGTGTGGCGCCGGCCTCGAACCCCGTGCCGATCTCGAACCCCGTCCCGATGTCCGGGCCGGTGCCGACGTCCGACTTCGGCGTGCCGATGGGCGCGGCGCCGTCCAACGTCCCGATGGCGGGGTACGGTGAGGTGCCGCCGCAGGGCTACGCGCCCGCGGGGTACGCGCCCGCGCCGGGTTACGCGCCGCAGGGCTACGCGCCCGCGCCGCAGTACCCGATGCAGCAGCAGATGGGGCCGCGCGACGCGTGGGGCACGGTGCCGAGCAACCTCGCGAGCGAGGGCACGCCGGACACCGAGCGCTCGCTCGAGGTGAAGCTGCTCTGGGGCAACTCGGTGATCGAGTCGCTCGCGGTGACCGACAAGCCGAATGTGACGATCGGCGACGAGCGCCGCATTTCGGGGTGGGGTCCGCTGCAGAAGGTCCAGCGCTGCGACATCGAGATGCCGTCGCGCGGGCTGCCGGCGAAGACGTACGCGCTCGCCGAGTCGCAGGGGCCGGACGCCACGAACTACACGATCCACATCCCGGCCGGGTTCATCGGTCAGGTGGAGCGCGCGGACGGGACGGTGATCCCGCTCGAGCACCTCAGCCAGTTCGGCGCCGAGCCGGGCGACATGCCGGGCGCGCTGCGCTACGGGCTGCGTCCGGCGGAGACGCTGTACCTCGCGCACGAGGGGCTCATCCTCCAGATCCGCTACATCCGGAACAACCGGCTCGCGCCGGTGCCGTTCATGTCGGAGGTGAACTACACGTGGATGAACATCCTCGTGCTCGCCTTCTTCATGCACGTCATGGCGATCGTCACGTTCATCGCGACGCCGGTGACGCAAGCCGAGCTGACGGAGGACATCTTCAAGAACCCGAACCGCTTCGCGCAGTTCAGGTTGACGCCCGAGCAGAAGCAGCAAGCGGATCAGAACAGCCTGCTGTCGAAGCTGAAGGCGGGCGAGCCCGGCGCGAAGGCGAAGGGCAAAGAAGGCAAGGCCGGTCGCAAGGACTACAAGGGCAAGAAGCAAGGCCGCATGGCCGTGAAGGGCGATCCGAACGACAAAGAGATCGCGAAGAGCGCCCTCAACAAGCTGTTCGGCAGCAAGGGCAACGTCGGGCGCAGCTACCTCTTCGGCAGCGGCGGCCTCGGCGGTGAGCTCAAGGGCGCGCTCGGTGGCGTGACCGGCGCCGAGATCGGCGACGCGGCGGGCCTCGGCGGCCTCGGTGTCCGCGGCACGGGCCCCGGCGGCGGCGGCCTGTCGATGAACTCGGTCGGACTCGGTGCGCTCGGCACGCGCGGGCGCGGCGGCGGCTCGGGCGGCTCGGGCTACGGCGAAGGCGCCGGGCGCATGGGCAAGAAGGCCGAACGCGACATCAACATCTCTCCCGGCACCCCGGTCATCATGGGGTCGCTCGACAAGGAGATCATCCGTCGCGTCATCAAGCAGCACATCGCGCAGATCCGCTACTGCTACGAGAAGGAGCTGGTGCGGTCGCCGGGGCTGTTCGGAAAGGTCGCGACGCAGTTCACGATCTCCGGCACCGGCTCGGTGCAGAGCTCGAAGGTGACGGAGTCGACCCTGAACAACTCCGAGGTCGAGCGGTGCATCACGGCGAAGATCCGCACGTGGCACTTCCCGAAGCCCAAGGGCGGCGGCATCGTCATCGTGAAGTACCCGTTCATCTTCAAGACCGCCGGGTAGAGCGGGGCGTGTTGCCCTCCGCGGCGCTGGCGATCCTCGTCGCGGTCGCCCCCACGGCCGCGGGAGGCGCCGGCCCGATCGAGAACGAGTCGGCGTCCGAGAACACGTCGGCGATCGAGGCGACGTCGGCGATCGATGCCAAGTCGGAGATCGTCGGCATCACGCTCCCCGTGATGTCGACACTCGTGCCCGTCCTCCTCGGCGGAGGCCTCATCTTCCACGAAGGCGAAGACGGGCTCCTCGCTGGCCTCGTGCTCCTCGCCTCCGGCATCGCCATCGGACCGTCGCTCGGTCACCTCTACGCCGGGGAGATCGCCCGCGCCCTCGTGGGCCCGGGGCTCCGCACACTCGGGCTCGGCTTCGGCGCGGCGATGCTCGCGTACGGTGTGGACGCGGTCGACAGCCCGAACGACAGCGTCGCGGCGGGCATCGTCGCGGTGGTCTTCGGCGGCGCCCTGACCGCGAGCGCCTTCTACCTGCTCGGTCGCGATCTCTTCGACGCGCGCGCCGCTGTGCGCCGGCACAACGGGACGGAGATCGAAGTGGCCGTCGCGCCTTCGCTGATCATCGACCGCGAAGGCGCGCTCGCACCGGCGGCGATCCTCTCGCTGCAGTTCTGAAAACATTGCCAGTCGGCCCCAACGCACGGTAACGGCCCTGCACCATGTCGGTGCGCGAGTTGGTGGTGCTCGGTACGTCGAGCCAGGTCCCGACGCGGTACCGCAACCACAACGGGTACCTGTTGCGCTGGGACGAGGAGGGCCTCCTCTTCGACCCCGGTGAGGGCACCCAGCGGCAGATGATCTACGCGGAGGTCACGGCGACCTCCATCACCAAGGTCCTGATCACCCACTTCCACGGGGACCACTGCCTCGGCTTCGCGGGCATCACGCAGCGGCTGTCGCTCGACCGCGTGCCGCACCCGATCGACGTCTTCTTCCCGAAGTCCGGCCAGGTCTTCTACGACCGGCTGCGCCGCGCGTCGATTTACCACGCGGTCGCGACACTCCGGCCGAACCCGATCGACCGCTCGGGCGTCGTGTTCGAGAACAAGAAGATCACGATCGAGGCCCGCAAGCTCGACCACGGCGTCGACACGTACGGCTACCGCCTCCAGGAGAAGGACCGCGTGTCGATGCTCCCCGAGAAGCTCGCGGAGCTCGGGGTGGCCGGGCCGCGCGTGGGCGTCCTCCAGCGCGAAGGGCAGATCGAGATCGACGGCCGCACGATCACGCTCGACGAGGTCTCCGTCCCCAAGCCCGGACAGAGCGTCGCGTTCGTGATGGACACGCGCGTGTGCGAGGGGGCGTACGAGCTCGCACGCGACGTCGACCTCCTCATCTGCGAGTCCACGTACCTGTCGAGCGAGGGGCGCGAGGCGCACGACCACGGGCACATGACCGCCGCGCAGGCCGCCACGATCGCGAAGGAGGCGGGCGCGAAGAAGCTCGTCCTCACCCATTTCTCGCAGCGCTACCCTTCGACGGAACCTTTCCTCGCCGAAGCGCGTCCAATCTTCGAGAATGTCGTCGCTGCCAAGGACGGGAAGCGCGTCCCCATTCCTCGGGACCGGCGGAGCTGAGGGCGAGCTGTTGCTGGAGGATCTGGCGATCGGTCCCATCCGACTGCGGATCGACTTCCTGCTCATCCCCGCCGGCGTCGCGCTCGCCACCCAGGTGCCGCTCGGCGTCGCGTTCTTCCTCGCGAT
Organism: bacterium; assembly: GCA_030426505.1. Taxonomy (GTDB): domain Bacteria; phylum Myxococcota; class Kuafuiibacteriia; order Kuafuiibacteriales; family Kuafuiibacteriaceae; genus JAUHYN01. The sequence continues at coordinate 3,588 of JAUHYN010000562.1, forward strand.
CCTCGTCCACGAGCTCGGCCACGCGATCGCGCGTCGCGTCGTCACCGGCGCGCCGTTCGTGTTGTACCTGCAGGTCGGCGGCGGCGGCAGCTACGTCCGCGACGTCACGGACGCGCGTCGGCAGAACCTCGTCCTCGTCGCCGGCCCCGTCGCGTCGTTGCTCGCGGCGCTGATCGGACACGTCGTCGTGAAGACCGCCGCGAGCACGGAGCTCGCGTGGTGGGGCGCGAGCCTGCGCTTCGCGGCGCTGGTGTGGACCGTGTTCCAGGCGCTGCCGTTCCCCACGCTCGACGTGGGCCTGATGTTGCGGCGCTGGCTGATGAAGAAGACCGAGTCCGCGACGCTCGCGTGGCGGATCGGCTGGCTGCTCGGCTTCACCGCCGTCGTGCTGGTCGTGACGATCGACTTCTCGCTGATCGCGTGGGCGCTGTGGCTAACGCTCGTCGCGGTGCTACTCGGGCGCGCGCAGGCGACGTACGTGCGGCACGTCGACGCCTTCGCGGCGTGGGAGCGACGCGACTACAAGACCGTGCTCGCGATGGTGGAGAAGGCGCCGGAGCGCACGCGGCGCGACGATCTACTGCCGTTGGTCGAACTCGGCCTCGCGGCGGCGCTCGAGCTCGAGGACGACAAGCGCGTGGAGACGCTCGCGGCGAAGCTGCCGTCGCATCACCCTTCGGCGCTCGGCGCGGGTGAGTGGTTGCTCCGGCGCGGGCGCCCGTACGGCGCGAAGCTGGCCGAACACGCGCTGGAGGCGATCGATCACGAGCGCGTGAAGCCGCACGAGGTCGACCGCGAGCGCTACGCAGATCTCACCTTCCGGTTCGCGATCCACGAGGCGTCCGAGGGGCGCCACGACTCGGCGCTCGGGCTGCTCGAACGCGCGGTGGAATTCGGCTTCGACGATGTCGATCGCATCGAGGCGGAGGGGAGCTTCGGAGCGCTGAAGACGCGCTCGCGCTATCTGGCCGTCGTCGCGCGTCTGACCGACGGGCCCCCTCCTTGACCTGAATCGGTGACCCTCTAAGATGGGTCCCCCTCATGTCGAACTCGAACACCACGCCCGACGAACTCAAGAGCCGCGCCAGCGACCTCGCGAAGGACACGTCCTCGCACCTCGCCAACCGCGCAAATCAGACCGGCGCCAGGGGGATGACCTCCCTCGCCGACAGCATCGACCGCGCCGCGCAGCGCCTCGACGACTCCGCCGCCGAGCAGGACAAGATCCCGGCCGACAAGGTCGCGGTGGTCTCCGAGCGCATGCACGGCGCCGCGAACTACCTCCGTGAGAAGGACCCGCGCGGGATGCTCTCGGACGTGGACGGCGCGATCCAGCGCCACCCCTATCGCGCGATGGCCGCTGGGCTCGCCATCGGCTGGGTCGTCGGGCGGCTGATGAGCCGCGATTGATGGCGCACTCGCCGAGCATCGTGTCGCTCGTCGGCGACGTCGCGCGAGAATCGGCCGAGCTCGTCACGGCCGAACTCGAGCGCGCGCGCGCTGAGTTCGAGGAGCGCACGCAACACGCGCAGCGGCTCGCGGTCTTCTCCGCCATCACGATCACGCTGGTCGCGCTGTCGCTCCAGGCGTTCGCGGTGGCGGCGATCATCGGCTGCGCGCAGGTGTTGGGATCGCACCTGGTCGCGGCGTGTCTGGTCGGGGTGTTCTTCCTCGTCCTCGCGCTCGTGTTCGGCATCGGCGTGAAGCGCTCGGCGCGCTTGACCCGGCACCCGATGGCCATCGAAGGTCCCGACCGCCCGGCGCTGCCGCCGGGCACGTCCGGCGAGGAGAGAACGTGACCGAATCGAAGATCCCACTGTCGATCGCGCGCGAGCGCGCCGAGGCGCAGCGCAAGCGCTTCTCCGAGGCGACCGACGCGCTCAAAGAGCACGTCGAAGAGGAAGCCGCGGAGCTCAACGCCCTCGTCCGGCAGGGCAAGCAGGCCCTCGTTGTCGTGGACGACAACGTGAAGACCTACCGCTGGATCGCGTTGGGCGCGTCCGTCGCGATCGGGCTCGCGATGGGCCGCAGCCGCGCGCGCAAGAAGCGGCGCGAGCGCATCCTCGACGAGAGCGAGCACACGATCGTGGTGACGAAGGCCAAGAGCAAGAAGGCCTCGTTCCTCGGCTCGTTGTTCGGATCGGTCGCGACGATCGTCGTGCGTCAGATCGCGTCGAACATCATCGACTCGCTCCAGGCCGAGGACGAGTAGTTCGCACTCACAGGTCTGGGCGACACAGGTACGTGTCCGGGCCGTTCTCGATGCACCGCAGCCCGCCGCAGCACTCGTCCTGACCCGGCTCGCAGCGGTCGCCCTGTTCCTTGCA
>JAUHYN010000563.1 GCA_030426505.1 bacterium
CTGCAACGCGAGAACCCGGGGAGCAGCCTCGAGGACATCCCGGCCGCAGTGACGCTCCTCGATCTGCTCCGGCGCGTCCCGCACGGCGTGGTCACCGTCGCGGACTCGTACGCCGTGAGCCTCCACCACGTGGAGCTCGTGTCGCTAGAGACGCGCGGCACGCCCTCGGCGTTCATGCTCACCGGGAGCTGCGGACGCGTGCGCGTCGACGACTGTCGGATGCGCGCCGAGACCGGCGTGCTCGCGATCCCCTACGCGCCGTACTTCTCGAAGACGTTCATCGAGCGCCGCCCGCGCGCGGGCTTCTCGGTCGACGGCCTCGACGTCACGAACTGTTCGATCGAGCCGCACGCGGCAGCCTTGCACGGCGTGCGCATCGACGACGGTGAAGTGCGCGGCCTCGTAGTCGACAACAACCGGGTCGGCGCGTTCGTCGTGGGCCTCTCGCTTCGCGACCGCGCGGAGGCGTGGGGCGCGCCCGACGATCGCGCGCGCATCAGCAACAACCGCGTGATCGCGACGCAGGCGATCGGTATCGAAGTCGAGGGTGACGGCGTCGTCGTGGAGTCGAACGCGATCGAGCCCGCCGCGACCGACGGGCCGTTCTCGGCCGGCGTCCAGGTGACCGGCCACGGCATCGTGATCCGCGAGAGCTGGATCTCGTTGCCGGACACGCCGAACGCGCCGGTGCTCGGCGAGGTCGCGGGCATCGTGATCGGCGACGGCGTGGACGACGAGGCGGAGCGCCCGCGCACGGTCTACAACGTGACGGTCGAATCCAACCACGTGGAGGGCCGCGGCGCGGGCACGCTCGCCAACGGGATCCTCGTGGGCGGCGCGCAGCCGATCTTCGAGGTCGCGCTGCGCGGCAACGTGCTGAGGAACCTCGGCGGCGCGGGCATCCGTGTGCTGGGGACCGGCGCCGACGTGGGAGCGCTGCGCATCGAGGACAACCGAATCACGCAGGTGGCGCTCGCTTCGGTGGCGGCGTTCGCCGAGACGAACCCCACGCTGGATCTCTTGTCGCCGCGCGCTTCGGCGTTGATGACGGCGGCCGAGCGGCAGAGGCCTTCGACCCTGCTGCGGCGCTTGCTCGAAGCGCCGCGCGGGCGCGTCCGGGGCGCGCTCGACGGCGCGCTGCGCTGGACGGAGCGCCTCACGCTGCGCGGCGGCATCGTCGTGACCGGCGCCGAGGACGTGACGGTGCGCCGGAACGATCTCATGCGCGTCGGGTCGACCGCGCCGTACGACACCGACGGGATCGACGCGTCCGAGATCCGCATGGCGGGCATCGCGACGGCGGGTGGCACGAACATCGTCGTCGACGACAACCGCGTGGAGGACGTCCGCGCGCCGGTCGAGACCGACTCTGCGCCGGGTGTCATCCCGCCTTCGTTGCAGCCGCGCCCGCCGCTCGTCGCGGTGGTGCCGCCCACGCGCGTGCTCGAGTCGCTCGGCGCGATCGAGATCGAGCGGCCGATCTTCGCGGTCAGTCGCAAGGACCTGAACGGCTCGGCGATCGCGCTGCGGCGCGCGCTGACTTCGTATATCCCGTCGCCCGCGGACGTCCGCATGGCGTTGCTCGCGCGCGTGGCGGGGCCCGTGCGCTCGCTCGTCGCGGGGCTCGAGCGGCTCGGGGGCCGAGGCGAAGAGCTCGCCGTGCGCATCGACGGCGAGTGGGCTCGCCTGAGCCGGGCGGCGCGGGATGAAGACACGCTGCGGACCGCCGTCACGTTGAACGCGGCGGTCTCCGACGCGGCGGCGTACACCGCCGCGGACGATCGCGCGACGCGCGCGTGGGTCGAGGCCGCGCGCCTCGACGCCGCGGTGCAGGAGGGCGACGACGCGCTCGGCGCGGCGGCGACGTTGATCCGCGAGGGGCTCCAGGTCCTCTCCGCCGACACGCCGCGCGAGCTGATCACGGGCGCAGACCGCGCGCTCACGTTGCTCGTGCGGCGCCCGTCTCCGGAGTCGATCGCGGCGGCGGACACGGCGCTGACGGAGGTCGCGCTGCACTTGTCGGTGTCGGGCGAGCGTGAAGAACAACCGGACGAGGGTGGGCTGGTCGGCACCAAGCGCGCCGTGGTCGGGGCGTTGAGCGCCGAGCTCGCGAAGGCGACCGACCAACTCGAGCGCGACGATCCGGCGGACACCGTCCGCGCGCGCTTGTCCACGCTGCGCGACGCGAAGACGGCCCTGGTCGGCACGCTCGCTGACACGCACCCGGCGCTCGGGCGCTCGTTGGAGGTCGACTTCACCACGCTCGATCGAATGGACGGCCCGGACCCGGCGGCGGTCGAGCGCTTCAGGTCGACGCTGAAGAAGATCGAAGCGGTCACTTCCGGTGAAGCCGACGGCGCGGCGATCGAGGCCGAGGATCGCGTGCGCGCCGCCGGCGAGGCGGACCGCGCGATGGTCCACCTCTACGTCGGCCACCTCGACGAGCAGGTCGAGGGGCTCGCGGAGTCTCCGGAGGCGAGCGCGCAGAGCCGCCTTCGCGAGCTCTCGATCGGCTCCGAGGCGCTGCTCGCGTTGGCGGGCGGGAGCGCGGAGGCGCAGGCGTACGCGAAGCGCACGGTCGAGGCGTTGAAGCGCGCGGCGGCGGCGCCGGAGGGGCGCAAGACCGCGCTGGGCGAAGCCCGTGACGCATTGGAGGTGTTGAGACGGCGATACGCGGCGGTGAAGCCGGCGGAGCCCGAGCTGACCGAGACGCCGCGAGTGTCGGAGGAGATCGAGGCGCGGATCGCGGGCGTGGGTGCGCTCGCGCTGTCGCTGCCGGAGCTGAACGAGCGCGATCGCGAGCGGGGCTTCGAGGCGCTGTCCGACAACCTCGATCGGATCGCCGTGGGGCTCGAGGCCGACGCCACGACGCGGGCGCAGCTCGACGACGCCGTGCGCGCCGCGCGCGTCGCGTTCGGGGGGGACGGCGATCCGGAGCGCGCGATCCACGCGCTCACGAAGAGCGTCGAGATGCTGAGCGGGCGCGCGCGCGAGCTGTCGGGTGACGAGGCCTCGCAGCAGCTCGACGCGATCGCGTCGCTGTCGCAGGCGAGCGCGCTGGTGACGGACCCCGACGACCCGGTGGACGCGCGGAGGGCGCGGCTGGCGACGTTCGTCGGGTCGCAGACGGACTACCTCGCGCCGTCGATCGTTGCTCAGCTCTCGATCGCGCCGTCGATCCTCGACGCGTCGCAGCGACTGCGCGAGCTGCTCGAGCGGATGTCGCGGAAGGAGCGGCCCGACCGGAGGCCGCCGCCGGCGCCGACGTTCGATACGCGGGTGGAGCCGTCGTTCGGGGTGTATGTCGCCGGTCCCACGGACCGGGCGGAGCTCACGTCGAACGAGATTCGCCGCGCGGCGGTGGGCCTCTCGGCCACGGGTCTGACGAGCCACGCGCTCACCGAGCGCGACGAACACCCGGGCGTCGCGCTGCGGGTCGACCGCAACACCATCGTGGGGTGCGCGGTCGGAGGCGTGGTCCTCGAGCTCGACGTCGCGGCGGTGGTGTCGATGGACGGCAACGAGATCTCGAGCTGCGCGGGGCTCGCCGTTGACCCGGTGCGCACGCGCGCCGGGCGCTCGGTCGTGGAGATCTCCGGCGGCGGTGACCTCGCGGTCACGAACAACACGCTGGTCGCCAACGGCCACGACCACCCCGATGCGCTCCTGCACGAGCTCTTCATCGACTGGCGCGGCAACACCGTCGTGCGCGGCAATCGCGTGCGCCACGTGGGCGGGCGTCGCGGCGGGACGGCCGTGGTGATCCGCGCGGGGAACGTGGGCCGTGACGTGCTCGATCGCCTGAGCGCGATGGCCTTCCTCGCGGTGGATCCTCCGCCGCTCGTGAAGCCCGCGGTGCGGCTCCCCGCGCCGACGACGATGAAGCTGATCGCGTCTTCGCTCCCGACGAAGTTCTCGTTGGCGCAGGAGGACGCGATCGAGGTCGGCGCGCTCACGCAGCGGATCGCGACCGCGCCGTCCGCGCACCGCGCGCTGGAGGTCGCGGTGACCAAGCCGGCGCGCGCGGAGGCCGCGCGGCTGTCGGCGCTCGGCTATCTGCAGCCGCAGGCGACGGTGATCCCGGGGCTGCTCGGGCGGCTGCGTCCGCCGCAGATCTTCGTCCCGCGTCCGCTGCCGCCGCCGGTGGGGTCGGTCGTGGTCGAGAACAACGACGTGGACGCGGCGGGCCCGTGCCTGCTCGTGGCGGCGGACCCGCGCGCGGTGGTCTCCGCGACCATCGTGGGCAACGAGCTCCGCTCGGCGGGCGCGACGGGCGCGTTGTACCTGCGCGACCTCGACTCGGTGACGCTGTCGAGCAACCGGTTGTTCGCGGCGCAGGCGCTGACGGTCGCGGTGGTCCGCGTGGGGCGCGCGCCCGTCGCGGTGATGGGCAACGTGTTGCTCGGCAAGGAGCCGGTCGTGCCGTTCGTGGTCCGGCCGATCCCGCTGCCGAAGCCCGTGGACGGCCCGGTGCTCACGGTCCCGATCGGTGGAGGCGCGACGGTGGCGGCGCCGCTCGACGTGCGCGGGCTGCTCGGTTCGCTCGAGAAGAAGCGCGCTTCGGCGAAGTCGGTGTTCGCGGAGGTCGTGACGGACTTCGTGACGCAGCCGCCCGCGGGCGAGACGAACGAGCGCGCGTCGCTGCGGCTGTTGAACGCGACGCTCGCGACCGCCGTGGACGAGGAGCCGGAGCCGACCGAGGACGTGGCGGTGATGCGGACGAACGTGAATCGCCTGCTCGGCGTGCTCGCGACGCGGCGGCCGGAGCTGTCTTCGACGATCGAGTCGGCGCGGCCGGTGCTCGCTTCGACCGCGGAGCGCGCGACGGTGACGACCGAAGGGCGCACCGCCGCGGCGCGGACGATGCGCGCCGTGTTCGAGCCGACGACGGGCGACGACACGCGGTTCGCTTCGCTGGAGACGTTGGTCGGGCGGGTCACGAACCTCGTCGACGACGACGCCAAGGCGAAGGCCACGATCACGCGCGCGCTCGCGGAGGCCGACGGTGATCCCGCCCGCGCGCTGAAGCTCGTGGACGAGGAGCTGCTCGGGTTCGACTCGGCGGCGCCGACGGTGCGGGCCTCGCTCGCGACGCCGTCGCTGCTGCACGAGGTGCTCTCCGACGCGCTGTACGCCGCGCGCGATCCCTCGAAGCTGTCGGTGGTGCCGCCGAAGCTCCGGCCGCTGCCACGGCCCGCGCCCTACGCGCGGTCGCTCGTGGTGCTCGGCGGGACGAAGGTGGCGATCGTCGGCAACGCGACGACGGCGGGCGTGTACGCGAGCGGCGCGGACACGGTGGTGGAGCTCAATCCCTAGGAGACGGACATGCCGAACGTATTCAAACTCACGAACAACGCGAAGGCGCCGGCCCACGTGGTCGACGCCGAAGTGCAGGCGGCCGTGCTCACCGCGACGCGGAGGCCCGCGCTCCCGGAGCGGGTCGACGTCCTGACATTGGATCTCGGGATGCTCGATCTGTTGCTCCAGCGACACCCGCCGTTCGTCCCGCGGCCCACGCCGTCGCTGCGTGATCTCGTCCGCGACGGGCGCGCGCGGCTCGCGGACGAGCGGCACCCCGTGCGTCGGGTCTTCGTAGACACGCGGCTCGACGTCTTCACGCGCTTGCGCACGGTGCTGGAGCGCCCGTGAGAGCCGCGTTCCAAGGCCGCACCGGCGAGCGCCTCTACGTGTTCACTACGTTCGGCGCGGTGTTCGAGGGGGTGCTCGTGCAGGTCGACAACCAGATCGTCGAGCTGCTCGCTCCGGACCGCCGCACGACGATGCGCGTGAACCTCGACGACGTGTCGAGCGTCCGCGCCTACGACGAAACCGAGGAATCCTGATGATCGAAGACCTCCTCTCGCAGCTGCTCGAGCGCACCGAGAACACCTACTTCGGCAAGTACCGCGGG
>JAUHYN010000564.1 GCA_030426505.1 bacterium
CGGCACGGGCCGATCCTGGCGTTGGTCGGGCTGCGCGGCGCGGGGAAGACGACGATCGGGGCGGCCGTCGCCGAGCGGTTGGGGCGCGGGTTCCTGGAGCTCGACGACCGGATCGCGGCGGCGGCGGGGCTGCCGCTCTCGCAGATCTTCGAGATCCACGGCGACCCATACTATAGGCGGCTCGAGCGGGAGGTCCTCACGACGGTGCTCGCGGAGGCGGGCCCGGAGGGGCTCGTGATCGCGACGGGCGGCGGCCTCGTCACGGACGCCACGTCTTGGGGGATGCTCCGCGCGCGCGCCGTGACGGTGTGGCTGCGCGCCGACCCGGACGCGCACTATGCGCGGGTGATGGCGCAGGGCGACCTGCGGCCGATGGAGAACCGGCCGTCGGCGATGGCGGAGCTCGAGGCGCTCCTCGCGGGGCGCTCGGCGCTCTACGCGGAGGCGGAGCACCACGTGGACACGTCGGCGCTCGGGCTGGAGGGCGCGATCGCGGCTGTCTGCGACCTCGACCCACATGTCGGTCCATAACCTACTGAAATTCCTCAGAAATCGGCTGAGATCCGCGCAACGCCCGAGGTCCGGTCTCCGATAACCACGAGACCACCACAACCACCGAACGCGGCGCCCGAGGATGGACGCCGAGTAAGGAAAGAAAATCGAATGGCAATTCCAGGAGTGAATGGCTCGAACGGGCTGCGAATCGGAGGGAACAACTTCCAGGACGCGCTCGGACCGAACGGCCCGATCGGCCAGATGGCGAAGCAGCTGATGGATCAGCTGTCGCAGCTGCTCGGCGCGAACGGCGAAGGACAAGGATGTCAAAACTGCGGCGGCGGCCAGGGCGGCGCGCAGGGTGCGCAGGGTGCCGGCGGCGGACAGGGCGCCGGTGAAGCCGGCCTGTCGGTCGAGGACATCATGCGGAAGCTCCGCGAGCTCGCGCAGCAGAACCCGCAGGCCGTGATGGCGGCGCTCCAGGGCAACCCGCAGCTCACGCAGATGCTGGGCGGCGCTCTGGGCGGCGGCCTCGGCGGCGGCTTGGGCGGCGGCATCGGCCTCGCGTGATCGTCGAGCCCGCGTTCAGCGGGCGTGACGCCGAAAGGCGACTCGGGCTCCGGCCTGGGTCGCCTTTTGTTTTTCAGCCCTCGAACCAGCCCCCGACGCGCCACCGGCTACGGTCACCGCCGGCCCCGTCGTCCTCCTTCGTCTCCAGCAACAACGTGTGGACGGACGACTCGTCGCCGACGCCGAGTGTGTTCGGATCGATCCAAGCCACCCGGGTCTCGACCAGCATCGGGCGCAGCGCATCGAGCGGAGCGAACCACTTCGCCTCGGACTCGCGCTCGATCGTCTTCGCGAGCGGGCCGCCCACCGTCGCGGCGAGATCCGCGCCGGGGACGGACGCGCCGAAGATCTGCTCGGCGCCGTCGAGCCGGTGTTCACCGTCGCCCGCGAGCGCGATGAAGCGATCGCGATCCGCGAACGTGTCGCCGACCCACAGGCCGGGCATGAGATCGAGCGTCATCGCGCGCAGCGCCGTGAAGTGACCGAGGCACACCCGGCGCACCAACGTCTGCGCGATCCGCAGCGGGGGGCTCTCGTCGAGCGAAGTGCGCACCGAGAACGCCCACGCGTCGTCGACCGAAGGCAGCAACAACGACGCGAGCCGACCGCCGTCCTCCGTCGGGCGCACCACCACCATCACGCGCCCGTGCTCCCCGACCGCGAACGTGTAGAGGAGGACGTTGGCGAGCGGGAAGAGGACGTCGAGCGCCTCCGGGATCCCGCGCGCGAACGCGGCGCGCGCTTCGGCGCCTGCGTAGGAGCGCGGCGCGGTCGGCTCGAGGGAGAGCGCGTTCGGGCGGTCGATCAGCTTCGCCTGCAGCTCCGCGCCCTCGTGACAGACGAACGTATTGTCCGGCCACAGCACCCAGACCGCCTCGTCGAGGTGCGGGGCGACGGCCGAGAAGCGCCCGGCGAGCAGGTGCGTGACCTGGGCCTTCACGAAGCGGTCGAGCCGCTGCCGAGCGGCCGCCGGGGGCACGATCGGATACATGTAGACCGGCGCGTGGGCCTCCGGAACGCCCGCCTTCGGGCCATAGACGGCTTCGAGGAGGGCGCGGGTGCGTGTGTTGCGCGTGGCCCAGCTCGGCGCCGCGGCGCCGGTGAACAGGGCGTGGGCCAGCGCGGCGTAGCCGGACACGTGGCTGGAGGTTGACAGCGCGGACCCCGCCGGTAAAGTCGCGCCCTCTCATGTCGACCCTGACTGATTTCCTCAGCTCCAACGACATCACGCCCGAAGCCGTCGTCTCCCAATCGAAGGCGATGGAGCGCTACTCGGACGCCGACCGCGCTCAGAACGTGGCGCGCGCCGCGGCCCGTCGCGAGAAGAAGTCGTACGACGACGCGCAGGCGCCGAAGACCGCCAAGTACGGTCGCGGCGTGACGCAGCGGACGATGTCCACGGCCCTCGCCGGCGAGCCGGTGTCCCGCGTGAACCGCAAGAAGATCACGCGCGCCGTGAACGCGATCCTCACGACGAAGAAGAAGGACACGGTCGAGGCGCCCGCGCTCTTCGGCGACGTCGCCGCGCGCAAGGGCAAGAAGAAGTAGCCGATCCGCATGAGTGACGACCGCCCCAAGAAGAGCTGGCGCGAGCTGGACCGACAGCGCGACAAGAGCGGCGGGGGCGGTCGACGCAAAGACCCGGAGGCCTGGAACCGGGAGCGCATCAGCAAGACGGCCGCGTACTCCAAGTACAAGTCGAACCTCGACGCGCTCTTCAAGCCGGGCGGCGCCGAGCTGCCCGAGTCGATGCGCGCCCAACTGGGGCCCGCGAGCGAGGACTCGAAGGGGAAGCGCGAGCTGACGGAGGCCCTCAAGAAGGACCCGTCGGAGAAGACGCTGAAGGCCTACCTCGACAAGGAGCTCCCGCTCCCCGAGGACGCGCGCCTGCTGATGAGCCTCCTCGACATCCGCGACGAAGCCCTCATTCGGCCCGTCCTGTCGGCGCTGCTCGAGATCGTCGAGAGCGGCAAGAAGCCGAACCGGATGCTCCTCATCCAACGCCTCGAGGCGCTGAAGAACTGGGCCGACGCGTCGGAGACGATCGAGCTCGCGCAGATGATCCGCTCCGCGCTCGACTGATGCTGCCGCTGCTCGCCTTCACCGAAGAAGTCGAAGACGCGATCGCGGAGCACCGCGGCGTCGTCGCGTTGGAGAGCACGCTCCTCGCGCACGGGCTCCCTCCCGATCGCCGTGAAGAGGTCGCCACGCGCCTCGAAGCGATCGTCCGCGAGGCCGGCGCGACACCGGCGACGATCGCGATCGTCGACAAGAAGATGTGCGTGGGTCTGACCGACGCGCAGCGCGCGCGTGTGATCGACGGCGGCGCGAAGAAGTCTTCGGTGCGCGATCTCGCGGTCGCGATGATCGACGGGGGCGTGTGGGCGACGACCGTCGCGTCGACGATGGCCATCGCAGCGCGCGCCGGCGTGCGCGTGTTCGCGACGGGCGGAATCGGTGGCGTCCACCGCGGCGCCGAAGCGACGTTCGACGAGTCGGCGGATCTGATGGCGCTCGCGCGGTACCCGGTCGCGGTGGTGTCGGCCGGCGCGAAGGCCGTGCTCGATCTCCCGCGCACGCTCGAGCGGCTCGAGACGCTCGGCGTCCCGGTGGTCGGCGTGGGCACGGATGACTTCCCGGCGTTCTACGCGGCGTCGAGTGGGCTCGCGTTGCGCGCGCGCGTCGACGACGTCGAGCGGCTCGCGGCGCTGATCATCATGCAGACCGAGCGACTCGCCGCGGGCGGGATGCTCGTGGTGCAGCCGCCGCCGATCGCGATGGATCCGGCGGAGGTCGAGGCGCTGGTGACGTCGGCGTTGGCCGAAGCGGATCGACAAGGGGTGAAAGGTGCGTCCGTCACCCCGTTCCTCCTCGCGGCGCTCGATGCAACATCGGACGACGTGCTGAAGACGAACATCCGCCTCGTCGAGCACAACGCGTCGCTCGCGGCGCGCCTCGCGAAGGCCGTGGCGACGCACCCCGAGGACTGACGCCGCCGTCACGCGGGGGCGGGAACTTGCGCTGCCTACGAGGGGCCCGGTATCAACCTCTGCAGGCACGATGAGCAGCGAGGAATCCGTCGACATCCGAGGCTTCTGGCAGTGGTTCGCGGACCACCACTTGGAGATCCTCGAGATCATGGGCGGGCGCCGCGACGGGAAGGTCACGGAGATGATCGACCAGGCGCTGGCGGCGCATGGGTTGTCGATCACGTACGAGGTGACCGAGGGGCTGTACGGCGGGGAGATCACGTTCACCCCCTGCGGCGACCCGACCGCAGCCGCGTTCATCGATCGCTTCGTCGCCGAAGCGCCGACGTTCGACACCTGGGTGATCTACAGCCGGCGCCAGCGCAAGTCGCTGCAGTCCGCGCTCGCGTTCGTGAAGGCGGTCCACGGGATCGACATCCACGACGCCCACTTCCAAGTCCGCTTCCGCGACGGCGTCTACCACCTCCGCTTCATGCACGACGGCCTCCTCGCACTCGACGAAGACGCGCGGTACACCGCCGTCGCCACGTTCCTCGACCACGCCCTCGGCGAAGCCGTCGCGATGAACTTCATCGGCGGCATCGACTTCCAACCCAGCGGCGAAGGCATTGAGATGGCGCTGATGATCAACCAGCTCATCAGCGAGACCGCGCGTCTCTTGAGGTCGCGCTCGGTCCGGACGATCGGACCGGCGGTCGCGGCGCCAGCGACGAGCCGCACATCTCTTCGACGATCTGAGCGGCCCGCGTAGACACCGGCGTCGAACTCCACGTCTCTCTTCGACGACCGGCGGCCGGCATGGACACCGGGCGACGAACTCACATCTCTTCGACGACCGGCGGCGGAGGCGGAGGCGGAGGCGGCTCGCGACCCGCGTCTCGCTTCGCTGCTCCGCCGTCGCGCGGCGCGGGCGCGGCGCCGGCGTCGCGCGCGATCGGGGGCGGCGTGACGAGCGGCGGATCCGCTTCGCCCTTGCTCGGCTTCAAGAGCCAAATCCCCAGGACGACCGCGAGCACCGCGAGCACCGCCATCAGGCCGAGCCACTGCGCGTTCGGGTTGGGGCGCGCCGTGGTCGGCGTGGTGGTCGCGGCGATCGGCGACACGCTCGAGGCGTTCGACGCAGGCGGCGCGTGCGGAGGATCGGACGCGAGCGGCGGCGCGCTGATCGCGGCCGTGGCCGGGACGCCGCCCGCGAACGCTTCCAGCGAGCGCCGAACGACGGTCGCGTCCGCCGGGCGATCGTCGGCCGCGGCGAGGAGGAGGTCGTCGATGATTCGCGCGAGGTCGCGCGGCACGCCCGGATCGACGTCGGCGATCCGGTACACGTTCTCGCTCGCGCGCACGACGCGCTTGTCGAGGATGTCCGCGTAGCCCTCGCCGGGGATCGGGACCTCGCCGGTGATCAGCTCGGCGAGGAGCAGGCCAAGCGCGTAGAGGTCCGACCGGCCGTCGAGCTCGCGGTTGGCGAGCTGCTCGGGGGACATGTACAGCGGCGTCCCCATGATGATGCCAGCCTGGGTGAGCTTGCCGTCGATCTCGGTGGGGTCGGCCTGTGAGCGCGCGATGCCGAAGTCGAGGATCACTGCGCGGTCCTCGACGTCGATCATCACGTTCTCGGGTTTGAGGTCGCGGTGGATGATGTCGACCGCGTGCGCGGACGCGAGCCCGTGCGCGATGTGCGCGCCCCACTTCGCGAAGCGGGCGTAGTCGACCTGGAGCCCGGTCTTCATCATCTCCGACAGCGTGGTGCCGTTGATGAGCGCCATCGTGAGGCCGCGTGAGCCTCGCCCGAGATCGACGAGGTCGAAGATTCGGCAGACGTGTTCGCTCGCGATGCGCCGCGCGA
>JAUHYN010000565.1 GCA_030426505.1 bacterium
TGAAGACGTGCTACGTCAGCGCGCGCGGGGGTCGAGGTGGGGCTCGATGGTGCGGGCGAGGACCGTCGCGTTCGGCTCCGCGAGGATGCCGAGGTGGGTCCCGGGGACCTCGTAGACGTCGGTCCGGCCGCCCACGTAGCGCGTCCACCCCAAGTCCGGATCGACCTCGTAGCCGACGATGCGTTCACGCGCACGGACGACGACGACGTCGCCATCGTAGGTGGGGAGGCGACGTTCGTAGGCGAGCGCCTGTTCGTCGTACGCGTGGGACCGGAGCGCCTCGAGCGCGCTGATCCCGTCGACGTCCCACCGCACCGCGCGGCGCCCGCGTCGCAGAACGCCCGGCACGCGGTTCGCGACCCACCGCCGCGCGCCGCCGCGGATCGCGCGGTCGAGGGTCGCGTCGAGGAGGACGACGGAGGTGACTTCGGCGCCGCGCGCGCGGAGTTGGCGCGCCGTCTCGAACGCGAGCAGCCCGCCGAACGAGACACCCGCCACCGCGTAGGGGCCGTCGGGTCGCGCGTCCTGGATCGCCTCGACGTACTGCGCGGCGAGCGTGGCGACGTCGGGGAGCCCGTCGGGATCCGCCTCGGCGAGGAAGTCGATCTCGGCGGGTGACAGGACGCCGTAGACCTCGCGGTCGTGACCGAGCGCCACCGCGAGATCTTGGTAGAGCTGGAGCCCACACACGCAGAACAGCGGCGTCCGCTCGCCCTCCCCGGCGAGCGCGATGACGGAAGCGTGGTGACGACGCGCGGCGCGCGCCTCGACGATCTCCGCCAACGCCGCGACGCAGGGGCGACGGAAGAACTCCGCGACCGGTACGGGCGCGCCGAGCGTCTCGCGCAGGATGCTCAGCATCGAGACGGCGTGGAGCGAGTGGCCACCGAGGTCGAAGAACGCGTCGTCGATCGAGATGTCATCCGTGCCGAGGACCTGTCGCCACACGTCCACGATCTGGAGCTCGAGATCGTTGCGCGGGCGGACCGTCTGGCGCGCGCGGGGGACGGAAGGCGACAGCGCGGCGAGCGCGCGGCGGTCGACCTTGCCGTTGGGCGTGGTCGGGAGCGACGCGACCACCACACACTTCGCGGGTATCATGAACCCCGGCAGGGCGCCGGAGAGGAAGGCGCGGAGCTCGGGATCCTGCGGAGCCGCGCCGTGCCGCGGGACGACGTACGCCATCAAGCGCTCGTCCTCCCGTGACGTCTCGACGACGACCGCGACGTCCCGGACGTCGTCGTGTTGGCGCAGCGCGACCTCGATCTCCTCGAGCTCGATGCGGTGCCCGCGCACCTTCACCTGCGCGTCCGAGCGGCCGAGACATACGAACTCGCCGTCGGGGCGACGCCGCGCGACGTCGCCCGTTCGATAGATCCGCTGCGTCGGGTCGAACGGGTGCGTGACGAACGCCTTCGCCGTCAGATCGTCGCGTCCAAAGTACCCGCGCGCCAGGCCCGCGCCGGCGATGCAGAGCTCACCCGCGACGCCGTCGGGCTCGAGCGGCCCGGCGCGACCGATGACGTAGAGCTCGGTCGAGCCGAGCGGCCGCCCCACGGGGATCGTGCCGGCCGTGTCCTCGCGCGTGACGCGGCGCGCGCTCGACCAGATCGTGGTCTCGGTCGGCCCGTACACGTTCCACAGCGCGCCGCACCGCGTGAGGAGCGCCGCCGCGAGATCACTCGGGAGCGCTTCGCCGCCGCTCAGGATCTTCAGGCGCGCGTCGCCCGCCCACCCGGAGTCGACGAGCACGCGCCAGGTCGTCGGGGTCGCCTGCGCGATCGTCACGCGGTGTCGATCGATCCAGCTCGCGAGGAGGGGCGGCTCCGAAGAGGCGGCCTCGTCCGTGAGGACGACGGTCCCGCCGACGTACAGCGGCCCGAACAACTCGAGCATCGCGATGTCGAACGTCGGAGTGGTCAGCGCGAGCACGCGATCGTCGGCGCCGATCGGGATCAGCTCCGCCATGCTGTGGAGCAGGTGCGCGAAGGCGCCGTGTTCGATCGCGACGCCCTTGGGGCGCCCGGTGGAGCCCGACGTGTAGAGGACGTAGGCGAGGCGGTCCGGGCGCGTCGGAGCGGTGACGAAGCCCTCGGCCTTCGGGGGGAGCGCGCCGTCGAGGCAGACGACCTGCGTGCCGCTCGGGGGGACGAACCGATCCACGAATCGCGAACGGGTCAGCAAGACGGCGGGCGCCGCGTCCTCGAGGATCATCGACGTCCGACGCGCCGGGTGCGACGCGTCGAGCGGGACGAACGCAGCCCCGGCGAGGTGCGTCGCGAGGAGCGCGACGAGGAGGTCGGGGTCCCTCGGGAGGCACACCGCGACGCGATCCTCGGCGCCGACGCCCAGCGTGCGCAGCCGCGCCGCGAGCGTCGAAGCGCGCTCGACGATCGTCGTGTAGTCGAGGCAGGCGTCCCGCGCGACGAGCGCGGTCGCGCCGGGCCGCGTCCGCGCGTTCGCGAGGATGACGTCCGGGGTACACGCGATCGGCCGCACCGGGCGCACACGCGGCGCGTGCTCGGCGCGACGCGAAGCACTCATGAGCTCGACCGCGAAGATCGGCGTGGCCGGGGCGTCCACCATCGCGGACAAGATGGCCGTGAAATGATCCGGGACGTCGGCCGCGACCGACTCGGGGAACGCGTCGGCCGCCAGTTCGAACTGGATCGAAATCGCGCCGCCGCGGTGGCGACCGAATTGCACCGAGAAGCTCGCGAAGTCGCGCCGCGTCTCGGCGGGGACGCGCACCTGTGCGACCGGTGCGGTCTCGATCCGCGCGCGCACCATCGCGTCGTCGAAGCGATCGAAGCGCAGATCGACGACATCCACGACCGCGTCGTACGCGAGCTTGCCGAAGCGGTTGTCGATCGAGTTCCGCGCGCGCGGTGCCGCCGTCGCGAGCTCTTCGACGACGCGCTCCATCAGCGTGGTGAACGTGTCGTCGTCCTCGACGCGCACGAACAGCGGGCACAGCTCCGTCATGGGCCCCACGCCGTCCTCGTCGCGCATGTCGATCGGGACGGCGAGGCCGACGGAGCGGTCTCCGGTGATGCGCGCGAGGTACGCGATCGTCGCGGTCGCGAGCGCCGGGAGCGCGCGGAGCGTCCGCTCGAGCCCGAACGGGCGGTAGGTCTGCTCGCTGAACCTGCGGAGCGCCTCGACGTCGCCCGGCATCGACACCGCGCGGCGGAACGACGCGACCCGGTCGTGCGTGGCGCGATGGCCGTAGTACTCCGGCGGGGCGCGGGGCGCGTCGAGCCGCTGGGCCCAGTAGCGTGCGTCGAGCTCCGCTTGGTGGGTGCCGCGGTACGCGCGCTCGCGTTCGAGGAAGGCGTCGAAGCGCGTGTCGGTGTGGAGCGTGCGCCCCCGGTATGCGCGCGCGATGCGCTCGGCGATCGCGCGGAACGACCACAGGTCGGCGGCGATCGAATGCACGCGGAGTACGAGGCGCGCGCGATCCGGCGCGACGTACAACAGCCCGCTGTACGCCCGCTGCTCCAACGCGAGCGGCGCGCCGATCTTGCCGGCGGCGTCACGATCCCACGCGAGCGGATCGAGGTCGTCGATCACCTCGGGCTCGTAGACGATCGGCGAGATCGTGATCGACGGGTTGTCGTCGGTGTCCGCGAGGGTCACCCGGAGCGCGGGCGTCGCCTGGAACGTCGCGAACCACGCGTCGACGAAGCGCGGCACATCGAGGGGCCCGTCGATGTCGAGCGTGAGGACGCGCTCGAGCGCCGCGGAGTTGCGACTGACGGCGTTCTGCAGCCAGAACCGGAGCTGGCGCCGCGACATCTCGGCGGGCGCGAAGCGGAAGAGGTTCGGCTCGGTGACGTCCTGATCGTGCGACAGATCGACGGTGCGATTCAGGATGGGTTCGACGTCGACCGACGGGAGCGCCGTGAAGCTCCCGTGCGTCGCGACACCCGAAGGGCCGACCTCTTTCATGTCGGGCCGATGGTCTGGCTCCGCGGCCTGCCCTCACAACTGTACGCGAGGACTGATTTCGGGCTACGACGCTCCCCGTGGCGCGCGACGGGTTCGTGGGGATGATCGCGGCTGTGTCCCCATCGCGTGTCATCGGAATCGACGGGCGCACGCCCTGGCACTATCCGGCGGATCTGCGACATTTCCGAACGACGACCCTCGGCAGCACCGTGATCATGGGGCGCCGGACGTTCGAGTCCCTGGATGAGCGCCCGCTCCCCGATCGCGAGAACTTCGTCGTCACGCTCCGCACCTACGCGCACGTCCGTTCGTTCGGCACCGTCCGCGCCGCGATCGACGCCGCGCGCGGTGACGTCTGGATCATCGGGGGCGAGCGGGTCTTCGTGGACGCGCTGCCGTTCGCGGATCGCATCGAGCTGACCTACGTGCCCGACGATCCGGTCGGCGAGGTCGTCGCGCGCTTCCCGCCGATCGACGCGCGCGCGTGGATCGGCTCCAGCCGAACCCCGCTCGCCGGCGACGCGCGCCTCGAACACCAGACCTTCGTCCGGAGACACGGGACGTGACCGGCCGCGAGAAGACGGTGCGCGTGGTCCTTCTCGCGGCGCTCGCGTTCGTGCTGATCGGGAGCTACGAGCTCATCCGCTCCGCCGCCGACTCCGTGTACGTGAAGACGTACGGTCGCGACGCCCTCCCCTACGCGTGGCTCGGCGTGGCGCTCGCGTCGCTGGTCGTCGTCTCGATCTACAGCCGCTTCGTCCAGGCCACCCACCTGATGCGGCTGCTCGCGATCGCGGCCGGGATCTTCGGGGTGACGTTGGTGGGTTTGTTGTTCGCGCGGAGCGTCGACGTCCCCGGGACGACGTTCGCGCTCTACGTCTTCAAGGACGTGTACATCGTCGTCCTGATCGAGATCTTCTGGAGCTACGCGAACGTGGTCTTCGAGATGAAGACCGCGCGGTGGATCTACGGCCTGTTCTGCGCGATGGGCTCGCTCGGCGGCGCGGTCGGCGCCGAGCTCACGGGCCGGATCGCGGCGCGCTACGGAACGGAGACCGCGCTGTGGTCGCTCGTCCCGCTCCTCGCGTTCGTCGCCGTGGTGTGTGGGCTCGTGAAGAGCGACGCGTACGCGGCGCCGAAGTCGAAGGCGGACGGCAAGAAGCCCTCGTTCCTCGCAGGTGTCGAGACCGTGCGGAGCTCGCGCTACCTGCTGACGATGCTCGTCCTCATCGGGACGGTGCAGCTCGTGATCACGCTGATCGACTTCCTGTACACGGGCGCCGCCGCGAACGCCTACCCGAACACCGACGACCTCACCGCCGTCATGGCGCGCGTCAACTCGATCATCAACATCTCGGCCGTCGCGCTTCAGCTCTTCACGGGGCCCGTCCTCAAGCTCCTCGGCGTCGCGATCACGCTGATCCTCATCCCCGCGCTCCTCGGAAGCGCGCTCGGCGTCTACCTCGTGGCGCCGCAGTTCATCGCGCTCGCGGTCGCAAAAGTTTTGAGCAAGAGCCTGGATTATTCCCTCTTCCGCGCGGCGAAAGAGATGCTCTACATCCCGCTGGATTATTCCGAGAAGACCAGCGGGAAGGCGGTCGTCGACATGCTCACGTACCGCGTCGCGAAGGGCGCCGCCTCGGTCACCCTCCTCGCCCTCGTCGCCCTGGCCCTGCAGCCCTACGTGGGCCTGGGCACCGCGATCCTCGTCCTCCTGTGGCTCGCGGCCGCGGTCTCCATCGGCCGCCAATATCGACGACGCACGAACGCTTGACGCCCCCGGCGCCGTGTTTCGAAAGCGGGGTGTCGGGCGGCGGCGAGGCCCCGGCCGGCGATATAAATATTTGAGGAGGAAGCCACCATGCTGACCCGTTATCGACCGCAAACTTTCTCGAGCCCCTTTTCCCTTTTCAACGCCTTCTTCGACGCCCGC
>JAUHYN010000566.1 GCA_030426505.1 bacterium
CATTATTCGCCATGTACTCGACACGCTCGACTATCCCGGCAAGAAGGCCGACGTGGTGCTCAAGCCCGATCCACTGATCCTCGGCGGGCCGGAGCTGCTCCGCGGTTACCGTCGTGACCGGTTCCGTGACCGCAACATCGTGCTCGGCAGCATCGAGTATCGGTACCCGCTGTCGTCGCACTTCGGCGCGTTCCTGTTCGTCGACGGCGGCCGTGTGTTCCCGCAGTGGTCCGAACTCGACCTCCGCTTCTGGGGCCTCGGCTTCGGCGGCGGCGTCCAGATCCAGGGCGCGGACTCCGTGATCGCGCGCTTCCAGGTCGCCGGTTCGAAGGACGGCGACGTCACCCTGAACTTCGTCTTGAGCCCCGACTTCGAGCGCCCCCCGAGGAGTGAGCGATGATGTCCCGCCTGATCCTGACCCTGACCGCCGCGACGCTGTGCGGCGCGTGCGCGTCGTCGATGCCCGTCTCCCGCGTCCGCTTCGAGGACCGCCCGATCGCGTGGCGCGTCGCCGACGATCGCGACGTCCCCGAGGCGCCCGAAAAGAGCTCCTTCGAGCGCGCGCACAACGTGTTCGACTCCGTCGTCCTCCAACCGATCGATCGCGCGCTCGCCGCCGAGGCGAAGACGCGCGCGAAGAACGTCAACGCGATCGGCGGCGTGCCAAACTCGTCATGGTACGAGAACCGCCGGCTGACTCCTCAGGAGGTCTTCTCCGGTCCGGGCCGCGAGGTCGACGCGCCGTCGCCGCCGTTCCTCGTGAAGTCCGCCAAGCGTGGCGGCAAGTCCGTCGGCTTCATCGTCGAGGACGCGCGAGGCCTCGACTTCATCCTGAAGTTCGACGACCCCAACTACGCCGACATGAAGTCGGCGGCGAACATCGTGACGCAGCGCCTGTTCTACGCGCTCGGGTACCACGTGCCCGAGGACCACGTCGCGTACTTCGAGCGCTCCGATCTGAGGATCGGCGACGACGTCGAGGTCACGCTCGACGGCGCGAAGAAGACGCTCGACGAGGCCCTCCTCGCGAAGCTCCTCGAGAGCGTGCAGCGCGACCCCGAGGGCTACCGCGGCCTCTTCAGCCGCTTCGTCGAGGGCCAACCGCTCGGCGGTTGGCTCACGCACGGCACGCGCGACGACGACCCGAACGACGTGATCGATCACGAGGACCGACGCGAGATCCGCGGCCTCCACATGTTCTCCGCGTGGCTCGAGCACACCGACTTCAAGGAGGACAACCGCCTCGACGTCTACGTGACCGACGAAGCGCGCGGCGCCTCCTACGTGAAGCACTACCTCGTCGACTTCGACAAGACGCTCGGCGTGAACGCGAAGATGCACCCGCGCGTCGTCGATGGCTTCGCCGTCGCGATCGATCCCGGGTACGCACTCGCGACGTTGCCGACGTTCGGGCTGTGGGCTCGGCCGTGGGAGCGCATCGATCCCATCCCGCGTATCCGCGGCGTCGGGCGCTTTCAGAGCGATCAGTTCGATCCGGACAGCTGGGTCCCGAAGTATCCCGAGACCGCGTTCGCCGCGCGCACGCGCTACGACGACTTCTGGGCGGCGTCGGTCCTCGCGAACATCACGCCCGAACACATCGACGCCGCCGTGCGCGCCGCGCGGTACACGGTCCCGGCCGCGGCCGAGTACGTGAAGTCGATCCTCCTCGACCGTCGGCGCCAACTCCTCGAGTACGGCTTCTCGCGCGTCACGCCGCTGGATCGTTTCGACGTCGAAGCCCGCGGCGACGACACGCGGTTCTGCTTCGTCGACGCGTGGATCGAGCACCGCTTCGACGCGCCGATGACTTCGCGCTACGCGGTCGCGCTCTACACCCAGGACGGCCGACGCCTGGGAGCGTACGACGTGCGCCCCGACGCGAGCGGCCGGGCGTGCGTGGTCGCGACCGACGTCGAGATCGACGCATACACGATCGTGAAGATCGAAGTGTCCCGCCACGACGAAGCGCTCGAGCCGGTCGAGGTCCACCTCGGCCGCGGGCCGAACGGTCCGCGCGTGGTGGGCGTCGTACGAGAAGGAGACTGAAGCGAGATGAGTGACCGCCGATTCGACCGAAGGACCCTCCTCGGGGGCGCCGCCGCCCTCGCCGCGGGGGGCGCCGCGTTCGCGCGCTGCGGGGGCCCAGCGCCGCCGCCGGCGCTCGACTGGGCGTGGTCCGGCGCCGTCACGCCCACGACCGCGAGCGTGGTCGTGAAGGCGCTCGCGACGGACGGTCGAACGCTGCGTGTGAGCCCGGAGCCCGACCTCGCCGATGCGCGGGTCCTCGATCCGGTGCGCATCTACGAGCCGATCCTCCGCTTCGCGATCGACGAGCTCGACCCCGCGACGACGTACTACTACGCACTCGAAAACGACGGGACGTCCGGGCCGCGCATCGGCCGCTTCAAGACGTTCCCGGAGGGACCGGCGGATCTGCGCCTCGCGTTCGGCGGCTGCGCGGACACGGGGAGCAACAGCACCGTCTTCGACGAGGTCCGCCGCCTCGAGCCGGACTTCCTGATCTGGAATGGTGACTTCCACTACGAGGACATCGGCAACGACGACGTCCTCGAGTTCCGCACGGCCTACGATCGCGCGTTCGGCGCCGCGCGCCGCGCGGCGCTCCACGAGAGCCTGTCGACCGCGTACATCTGGGACGACCACGACTACGGGCCGGACAACTCGGACTCGAGCTCGCGCGGTCGCCTCGCCGCGCAGGAGGCGTTCCGACAAGTCGTACCGCACTATCCGCTCCCCGCCGGGGAGACAGGGCCGGTGTACCAGGCGTTCTCGTACGGCCGCGTCCGCTTCGTGATGACGGACCTCAGGTCCGCGCGCAATCGCGACAACGGCACGATGCTCGGCGCGGACCAGCGCGCGTGGCTCCTCGACGAGATCACGCGCGCGCACGAGGACCACGCGCTCGTCGTCTGGGTGTCTTCGGTCCCGTGGATCGCGAGTCGTTCGGAGACGGACGCGTGGGGTGGCTTCGACGACGAGCGTCGAATCATCTCCACGACGCTCGCGACGCGGGGCCTCGATCGCGTCCTGATGCTCGGCGGTGACGCGCACATGGCGGCGATCGACAGCGGCCGGAACAACATCTACGGCTCGCGCGACGGCGGCTTCCCGGTCTTCCACGCCGGGCCGTTCGATCGCTCGGCGTCGCAGAAGGGCGGGCCGTACAGTGAGGGCGTCATCGCGCGGCGGGGTCAGTTCGGGATGGTCGAGGTCGACGACGACGGCGGCGATCACATCGCCGTCCGCCTCCGCGCGCGGAGCCTGAACGGGTCGGTCGTGCTCTCCTACGACTTCGAGCTCGACGTCCCCGCTGTCGAGACCACGGAGGGCGAGGCGGGCTGAACCTTCAGCTCGCCACCGCGACGAAGCCCTCGAAGATCCGGCTCTGGGGCCGGCTCTGCGGCATGTACTCCGGGTGCCACTGCACGCCGAGCACGAAGCCCCGCCGGCCCTCCACGGCCTGCGTCACGCCGTTCTCCTCGACCGCGACGCGCGCGAGCGTCGGGGCGATCTCCTTGATCGCCTGGCGGTGCAGCGCGTTCACGCGGAGGTGCGTTCGTCCCACCAGATCGAAGAGGCGGCTCTCGGGCTCCACGATCACGCTCTTGCGCGGGAGGACGCCGCGCGGGTTCGGCCGCTCGGCGTAGAACGTGCTCAGCTCGCGGAACAGCGAGCCGCCGAGCACCACGTTGATCAGCTGCGCGCCGCGGCAGATGCCGAGCACCGGCTTCTTCGCTTCGAGCATCCGCGCGAGGAGCGTCGTCTCCATTTCGTCGCGCGCGTGGTCGAGGCCGGTGCGCTCCTTCGCCATGCGGAGCCGCCGCACGATATGAATCACGCGCGCCCAGACGCGATTCTTCGTGGTCTCGGACTTCGGGAGGGGGAGCGGCGCGGCGTCGCCGTACAGGCGCGGGTCGACGTCGGCGCCGCCGCCGAGGACGAGGCCGTCGAGATCGTCGGGGTCGTCGATACGGCGGCTCGGTGTGACGCGGACGGCGCGCGCGCCGCTGCGCGCGAGGGCGAGGCGGGTCGCCCACCACGCCGCGTCGCCGCCGCGATCGGGGCCGGTCACGCCGATGCGCGGGCGACTCACGAGTGGGCTCCGAGCGGGAGCCAGTGCTCCGCTCGGCGCTCCACCTCGAGCCAGCGGTTCCACTCGAGCGCGATCGACCACGACAGATCGTCGAGCCGACAGCTCGGCAGGCGATAGTGAAGGGCAGGGCGGGGCTTGACCAGCATGGGCTCCTCTGCGCGCGCGAGGACGCGTGGCGCGTCGAGGTGCGCGAGCATCGGGAGGAGATCGAGCGCGCGGTTCCGGGTCGCGTTGAAGTCGAGGTAGTCGTCGACGAAGCGGGGGAGCGTCGGGGCGTACGCGGGATCGAGGACGAGGCGCTCGTACTCGCGCGGGAACGGCGCGGCGTAGTTCGTCATGCGGCGCGTGAGACCGGGGTCGATCTCCTTCAGCAGCCACGCGTATCGCTCCATGAACGCGCGCAGGTACGCGAGTACCGTCGGGACGCGCTCGTCCCTCAGCTCGATGTTGATCTGCAGCCCGAGCGCGTTGAGGACGGACGCGTCCGAACCTTCGGCGCCGGCCCAGCGGAGCATCTCCTCGAGCGCGGAGAGCCCGTGGAGCGCGTCGACCGGGATCGGCGGGCACACGATCTCGCACGGCACCACGAGGTGCGCGATCTCGTGGACGATCTCCTCGAGCGCGAGCGACACCGAGCTGTCGCGCTCGATCCCGGCGCGTTCGAGGAGTGGTCGATAGGCTTGTTCGGTGAGGAACCGCGCGTCGAGCTCGACGCGGAAGGCGCCGAAGCGCGTGTCCTCGATCTTCCAGACGTGGGGGTTGTGACGCTTCACTGCGCCGTCGAAGAGGCGCGCGACGATCTGCGCGACGGCGGCCGGCTTCGCGCCGGCGAGCTCGATCTCGAAGCCCGCGCGCCTCAGGGCGCCATCCGGTTTGTGTGGGCTCGGCGGCTGGCCGAACCCCAGCGTGTCGAGTTCCATGTCAGTCGAGGAGGCTCGAGGGGAGCAAGCGCGAACAGTCGACGCGTTCGACCGACGGGATCTCGCCCGACGTCTCGACGATCAGCCGTCGCGTGCCGCGGTCCGGGAGCTGCCCCTCCAGCTCGACGACGCCCTGATGCACCGTGACCTTCACGGGGAACTTGGCGGGGTCGACGCGCTGGACGCGGAGCATCTGACGGATCGTCTGCTCGATCTCGTCGCGGATCTGCGCGTCACTGCGGAGGTCGTGACCGGCTTGGGCGTCGAACATACCGACGCCGCGGAGGGAGTCGCTGCTTTCTTTCATACCCCCCTTGCACTGCATCATCCGCACCAAGACGCGGTGCGGCGCCGTTGGGCTCGACGGTGAGGAGACGCGTCGCAGCGGGCGCGGATCATCAAGCGGACGCTCCGCGGGTACGAGCACCTGTTGGGCAAGGCGGTGGAGCAGTTCGACCCCGAGGCCCCCAAGGGTGTGTCCTGGAACTAACGGAAATCGGTACGATTGGCCGATCGTTGGATGAACAGGGCGAAGGCCCGGAACCCGAACGGAGTGAGCCATGCGTGTGATTTCTGAGTACCGTCGCCTGTTCTTCTCGTTGATTCTGCTGGCGCTGACCGGCGCTTCGCTTTCGCTTGCCGCGTGCAACACCGTCGAGGGCGCGGGGCGGGATATCCAGGGTTTGGGCGAGGCGGTCGAGGACGCTGCCGACGGCGACGATTGATCGACTGACGGCGGATTCGTTTGCTACGAGATTAGCCCGGGGTGATGCGCTGATAGCGCGAAGGGAGTTCACATGCTTCGTTGGGCGGTCGTCTTTTTCATTGTCGCGATCATCGC
>JAUHYN010000567.1 GCA_030426505.1 bacterium
GCTCAGGGCCTGAGGAGCGCGAACGCCCGCAGGAAGTTCTCGCCGAGCACCTTGTGGATCCGCTCCTGGGACCACTTCCGATCCAACATCGCCTGGACGAGGCGCGGGTACTGGTCGCCGGAGCGCAGGTCCTTGGGCGGGATGATCGCGCCGTCGTAGTCGCTCCCGATCGAGACGAAGTCCTCACCGACCACGTCCACGATGTGCTGCATGTGCTCGACGATCATCTGCCCGTCGCGGTGCCCGTGATCGCCGGCCAGGAAGAACTCCGAGAAGATGATCCCGACCGTGCCGCCCGTATCCGCGATCGCCTTCAGCTGACGATCGTCGAGGTTGCGCCAGTGCGGCTTCGCGCCGACCACTCCGGTGTGCGTGTCGATCAGCGGGAGCGTTCGATCGTGTGCATCCACCGCGTCCCAGAAGCCGTCCGGGTGGATGTGCGCGAGGTCCACGAACACGCGCTCGGCGTCGAGCTGCTCCACGAACGCGCGCCCGCGCGACGTGAGCCCCTTCGACCGCCGCAGCGAGGACATCGGCGACGACGTCGTCCCCAACACCGAGTTCGTGAGGTGCACGACCGTGACCCGCGTGATCTCGCGGTCCGGCACCGACGCCACGCCGTTCGGCGCCGCGTCGAAGCAGTTGCCGCCCTGCACCGCGAGCATGCACGCGTGTGCCCCCGCTGCGCGCGCCGCGTCGTACTCGGTACGCGTGCGCGCGAGGCGCATGACGCCGTGGGACGAATCGATCAAGCCGCGCATCCGCGCGAGGTTCTTCTCGAACGTCTTCCACCGCCCCGTCGCCGTCCGGAACGGGTTCGTGGTGATCGACCACATCCCCCCGGTGAGGCCGGCGTCCGCCGCGCGCGGGAGGTCGAGGTGCCCGAACGCATGCCCGCGCAGCCAAGTCCGATCGTGGCGCGCGAACGGGTCGTAGCCGACGAGGCGGACGGGGATGAACGTGTCGAGGTGGAGATCGATCACCTCCGCCGCGCGCGTGATCTCGACCGCCTCCCGCGACACACCCAAGCGCGCCGCGAGCCCCTCCACGTCCTGGTTCTGCTCGAACGCCACCGCCATGCTCCCCGCGGCATACCGCCCGTTGGCAGCGCCCGTCCACGTCGTTGACAGCGAGCGGCCCCGAACCGCGCCCCTCGGGCCCGGCACGCTCCGTGCTCTAGGCGCCCCCATGACACTCGACCTCTACACCGGCTTCCTGGAAGTGGGCCGCGCCATCCGGCGGCCCGAGTTGCTCGCCGAGCGGTGGCGCGATCGCCGCCTCGTCCCGGAGGACGCGCCCTCCCCGGCCGTCTTCGTCGCGCTGACACTCACCGCCATCCTCGGCCTCGCCGCGTACGGCCTCACGATGGGCATGCACCACGGCGCGAGCGGGATGCTCGCCGCGGCCGCCAAGGCCCCGCTCGCCGCGGGCGGCGCGTGGTCCATCGCGCTGCCCTCGCTCTACATCGTCAAACAGAAGCTCGGCTCCGAGCTCGACGCCACGACCACCGCGCTCGCCGCGCTCATCACCTGCAGCTTCGGCGCGCTCGCGATGCTCGCCGGCGTGCCCGTGAGTTGGTTCTTCACCGTCGCGATCGACTCGACCGTCGTCCGCTACCTCGTCAACTTCATCATCTTCGCGGGCGTCGGCGTCGCGATGATCGACGTCTTCTTCCGCGTCATGAAGCACATCGCCCCCGACGAGAGCCGCCTCTCGGCGTTCATCTGGCTCGGCCTCGTCGCGACGCTCGGCACCGAGCTGATGATCCTCCTGAACCTCTTCGACTTCTGAGCACCGCGGCGAACAAGGAGCCACACCATGACCACCTCGACCGACTTCATCACCCCGACCTCCGAACGCGAGGACGACCTGCCCGGCATGTTCGACCTCGTCCTCTCCGACCAGGCTCGCCTCGACGGCCTCATGCTCGACGAGAGCCGAGTCCGCGGCGTCATCGAGCAGCTCCTCGCGCTGTCCGTGCTCGGGCTGTTCCTCACGGGCCTGTCGATCGGCGTCGCCGCCGAAGCGATCGAGGTCCCGCGCTTCAGCAGCCTCTTTGGCCTCTCGACCGGCACCGCGGTGCTGTGGATGCCGCTCACCGCGGTCGCGGCGTTCCTCGGCGCGCTGTCGATCTGTCTGCCGAGCTTCTACTTCTACACGCAGCTCGCCGGCATCGACGCGTCGTTCCGCCTCGTCACCGCGCAGGCGCTCCGCGCGCAGGCGACCACGTCGGTCCTGCTGCTCGCGGCGCTCCCGGTGTTCCTCGCCGTGGCGCTCGCGAACGTCGTGGTCGGCGCGTTCACGGGGACCTTCGTGCTGTGGTTCGGGATCCTCTTGCCGTTCGTGGTCGGACTGTTCGGGATCGGGAGCGTCTACCGGAGCTTCTCGCGCCTCGCGCTGCGCCTCCCGAAGACGCACGCGCGCCGCGGTAAGTTCATTCGGCGCCTCGTCATCGCGTGGGGCGGCGTCTACACGTTCGTGGCGCCGGTCGCCGTCGTGCGCATCGGTCAGGCGCTCAGCGGGATCCTGTGATGGGCGTGACGGGGACGTTGATCATCTACGCGGTCGTCGGCCTCACCGTCGCCGCCTGGACGTTGATGGCGCGCCGCCATCGCAGTCAATGGGCCGCCGCGATCGCCGCGTTCTCCGCGTGGGCGTTCTGGCCGGTGTTCCTCCCGTTCGCGTTCGCGCGCGCCGCGCCGAAGCCGATGACGACCGCGGCGTCGTCGCGCTTCGACCGACGCATCCGCGACGGCGAGACGCGCCTCGAGCGCGCGCTCGCGTCGCTGGAAGGCGTGGCGGAAGACCTCCTCGCCCCGCAGCGCGCGCACGTCGCGACCCTCAGCGACGGGCTGCGCGCCATCGCGCGACGCGCGGAGGAGATGGAGCGCTTGTTGGCCACGCCCGAGTTCGACCGCCGCCGCGCGGAGTCGCTCCTCGCGTCCACGGAGGACGAGGCCTACGCGGAGCGCCTCGGCAAGCGCCTCGAGAACGTGAGCCGCCTCGAGGGCCTGCACCGCGACGCCGTGCGCGACCTCGAGCGCGCGCTCCTCCAGGTCGAGGAGATCGGATCCAAGATGGTGCTCCTGAGGTTCGTCGAGGATCCGGACCGCGAGGCGCTGCGCCTCCTCGAAGAGCTCGCGCTGACCGTCGAGGGCGCCACCGAAGGGCTCGCCGCGCCGTGACACCCAACTGCCCCGCCGCTACGCTCGCGCCGACGTCCGCGATGCGATCCCTGTACGCCTACAGCCTCGTGCCGGTGCTCTCCGTGTCGCTGCTCCTCTTCCTCACTGCGATACGCCGCGGGCGACGCGCCTTCGGGCTCGCCGCCTTCGCGCTGTCGGTCGCGTTGTGGTCGTTCTCGTTGTTCACGATCTGGATCCCGCCCCTCGCGGACACCGGCGAGCGGTTCGCCGCCGTCGGCGCCTTCATCTCCGCGGGCTACCTCCACGCGGCGTACGACGTGACGCGGCAGCGCTCCTACCGGCTCGTCCTGTTCGCGTACGCCGTCGCGCTCGTCATCACGGCCGGCGGTGTCCTGAGGCCGGGGCTGTTGTACGGCCCGCGCGCGATGGTGACCGGGCCGCTCTTCTGGCCGTCGATGGCGCTCTCCGCGACGGCGGCGGTGGTCCCGCTCGTCCACCTCTGGCGGCGCTACCGCGACGTGGACCCGGCGGAGCGCGCCTCCCTGCGGTGGCTCGGGCTGGCCGGCGTCCTCACCTACGTGGGGGGCATGTCGAACGCCGTGCTCCTGTCGCATGGGTACCCACTCCCGTACAGCATGTTCTTCGTCTTGGGTGGGTTGCTCGTGGTGGGTCACGTACTCAGAACTCACGAGCCTACTCATGAGAGGAAACTCCTCGAGCGGAGCCTCTTGTACTCGGCGATCGCGGCCCTTCTCTCGGCCGGTTTCCTCTTCGGCGTCGTCACGCTCCTCCAGGGCTCGAACGAACCGTTCATCGCTCAGTACCGCGTCGGCGCGCTGTTCCTGCTCTTCATGGCCGCGCTCGCCTTCGAACCCATTCGACAGCAACTCACCGAGGTGGTCGGGCGCCGGGTCGCGCCGAACCGCGCGCCCGCGACGGCGGTAGCGCGCGGCCTCGTCGAACAAGAGGCGCGCGCCGAGCACGCCCAGCGGCTCGCGGAGATCGGCGCGCTCGCGTCGGCGGTCGCGCACGAGGTGCGGAACCCGCTCGGCGTCCTCTCGGCGCACCTCAAGATGCTGGAGCGCAAGGACGTGGATCCGGAGACCGTGGCGTCGATGAGGGAGCAGATCCAGCGCGCGTCGGTGTTCGTCGACGACCTCCTCACGTACGGGCGCCCCCGCCCACTCGAGCTGCGCCTGTTCGACCTCGTGGCGACCGTGAAGCTCGCGGCTTCGACCGCGCGCCAGGGCTCGCCACTCGAGACGGACACTGTCGCGTTCGATCTCGAAGACGCCCCCGCGGAGCTCCTCGTGGAGGCGGACCAGGCGCAGATCGCGCAGGCGTTGGTGGTGCTCTTCGACAACGCGATCATCGCGGTCCACGGGCGCGACGGGCCGCAACGGATCGCGGCGCGGTGCCGCAGCGAAGGCGACACGTTCGTCGTCCTCGTGGAGGACTCCGGCCCGGGTGTCCCGGAGGCCGTGCGGGGGCGCCTGTTCGAGCCCTTCGTCACTTCCCGCAAGCGGGAGGGCGCGCGGCCGGGGACCGGCCTCGGTCTCGCGATCGCGAAGCGCATCGTGGAGCGGCACCACGGACGGATCACCCTCGAAGACGGCGGGCTCGGGGGCGCTTGCTTCGCGCTCCGCCTCCCGAAGATCCAACCGGTGCTTGCTTCGGGCGGCGAAGATGACGCACAAGGGCGTCGCGCGTGAGCACCCCCGAGCGAGCGATTCTCCTGGTCGAAGACGACGCCGCGTTTCGCAAGGTCTACGGCGCGCTCCTCCGCGACGCCGGCTTCGAGGTCCACGAGGCCGCGGACCGCCCCTCCGCCGTCGAAGCGCTCGCCGCGAGGACGTACCCCGTCGTGCTCCTGGACCTGATGCTCCCGCCCGACGGCACCGTCGAAGAGGGCCTCCGCCACCTCGCCGCGATCACGAGTACCCACCCCACCACGAAGGTGATCGTCGCGTCGGGGGCCGGAGACACGCAGAACCTCCTCCAGGCGATCCGCAAGGGCGCTTACGACTTCCTCACCAAGCCGATCGATCCGGACGTCCTGCTGATCGTCGTTGACCGAGCGATGACCAAGCACACGCTCGAGCACCGGGTCGAAGCCCTCCAGGCGGAGCTCGCCGAGCGCAACCCCGAGGTCACGATGGTGGGTGAGAGCGCCTCGTTCCACCGCTGCGTCGAGATCGCGGAGCGCGTAGCGTCGAGTGACCTCCCCGTCCTCCTCACGGGTGAGAACGGCACGGGGAAAGAACTCATGGCCCGCACGGTCCACGAGAAAAGTCGCCGCGCAAATTCGAAGTTCGTGGCGATCAATTGTGGCGCATTACCGGAAAACCTCGCCGAGTCGATGTTGTTCGGTCACCGCAAGGGCGCGTTCACCGGCGCTAGCAAGGACCACGGCGGGCTGTTCGTGGAGGCCGACGGTGGCACGCTGTTCCTCGACGAGGTGGGTGACATGCCGCTCCTCCTCCAGGTGAAGGTGCTGCGCGCGTTGGAGTCGGGTGAGATCCTCCCGGTCGGCGCGAGCGAACCCATCACGGTCGACGTCCGCCTCGTCTCCGCCACGAATCGCGACCTCGATCAGGCGCAGGCCGACGGCAGCTTCCGCGAGGATCTCTACTGGCGCCTGAAGGGCGCGGAGATCGAGCTCCCGCCGCTGCGCGAACGCCTCGACGACATCCCGCTCCTCGCGCGACACTTCCTCAACCAGGC
>JAUHYN010000568.1 GCA_030426505.1 bacterium
CGAGACCGAATTGCTGCGCACGGCGCGCGCGCTCGGGATGCGGGTACTGCCGGGCACCTTCATGGCGCTCTACCAGGCCGACGGCAGCCACCCCTCGCCGCGCGGCGCGTACCTCGCCGCGTGCATCCTCGCGCGGACGATCGATCCCGACCTCGACGCCGTCGTCGATCACCCGGAGCTGACGACCGAGGTCTCGGCGCGACTCCGCGAAGTGTGTGCGCGCGCGATCGTGGATCCGCGCTGGGCCGTCCCGCGGGCGGCGCGCCCCTCCGCAGCGTTCGGCGGCGAAGGTGACCTCGGTGAACAGTACGGCTCGGACGTCGCGCTCGACCGCGAGGGCCGCCGGCTCGTCGTCGGCGTGCGCGGGCCGCCGAGCGCGCCCGAGCGCCGCGCTCAGGTGTGGGTGCGGACGGCGACGACGTGGAGCGCCGAAGCGACGTGGACGGGCGCGGGGGCCTTCGGCTCCAGCGTCGAACTCGACGACGACGGCGCGTTCGCGATCCTCCGATCCCCGTGGGCCGAGTACGCCCGCGCCGGTGAGGTGTGGTCCCCCGTCGTACGCGCGGGCGCGCCGATGGAGGGCCTCGGGGTCTCGCTGTCCGGCGACGGGCGCTCGGCGATCGTCGACCGGCGATCGGATCAATCGACCGACGTCGCGGCGCGTGTGCTCGAGCGCGGGACGGACGCGTGGACGGAGGCGTCGCTCGTGGTGACCGACGGCCTGTTGGGGACGGGGACGGTGAAGGCGCTCGACGTCGATGGGCAGCGCGCGATCGTCGGCACGGCCGGCAGCACGCTCGCGTACGTGTTCGCGAAGTCCGGCGTGGATTGGTCCGTGGAGGCCGCGTTGCGGTCGACGCACCTCGACGGAGACCCCGGCGTGGCGCGCGCGGTCGCGCTCTCCGCCGACGGCGCGCGCGCGTTCGTCGGCCTCGTGGATCTCGACTGTGTCGTGGTGTTCGAGCGCGACGGTGAGGTGTGGAGCGAACGCGAGGTCGTGCGCGGCCCCTCGCTCAGTCGCTTCGGAGCTGTCATCGCGACGACCGCGGACGGGTCGATGCTGCTGGTCGGCGCCGCGGGCGACGCCCACGCGGCGGCCGCGCGACCGTCGGGGAGCGCGCGACTATACGAAGACGACGGCGAGCGCTTCGTCGCGCGCCGCGTGTTGCTCCCCGGCGCGCCCCCCGAAGGCCTCGGCTCGCTGGAGCGCTTCGGCGAAGCGGTCGACCTCTCCGCGGACGGCGCCTTTGCGGTGGTCGGTTCGCCGGGCCGGCCGGGACCGGCCGGCGACTACGCGGGCGTGGCGTACGTGTTCGCTCTGGAGTGAGCCCGACGCGCTATCCTCGGAGCATGAACCCACCCCCTCTGTTGCGGTTCGAAGGTCAGCTCCGACGCGACCCCGCGATCGATCGTTGGTTCGCGGATCAACGCGACGAACTCCGCGCGCTCGCCGAGCCTTGGTTCGACGTCATCCGCGCGTGCGGTGAAGACGTGCGCGAGTCGATGCACGACGGGATGGCGACGGCGTGTGTGGACGAGGCGCCGTTCGCGTCGGTCGGGATCTACAAGGTACACGTCAACGTCGGCTTGTTCTACGGCGCGCTCCTCGACGATCCCGCGGGGCTCTTGGAGGGGACGGGCAAGCGCGGTCGCCACGTGAAGTTGAGGCCCGGCGAAGACGTGGATCGCGACGCGCTCCGCGCGCTCATCCGCGCGGCCTACGAAGACATCCTCGAGCGCGTCGCGCTCACGCCACACCCGTAGGAGCGGCGCCGACGATCAGCGCGCGTGGATCGGGCGCGGTGGCGCGAGGTCCGACACGCGCACGCTCGCGCCGCTCCTCGGCGCAGCGGCCCGCGCCGCCGTCGCGCCCGTGAAGTGCTCGAAGCGGCGGCGCCCGGCGCGCTGACGATCCTCGACGCAGTGACGGACGCGTCGCACGTGTCCGTCGAAGCGCCCCGTCTGTTCGGACGCGAGCGCGCGGAGCTTCTCGGCGAGCCGCGGGTGACCGTCGCGCTCGACGACGAACGCGATCTCGACGAGCGCGAGGAGCGCCTCGCCGAGGTCTTCGCCCGACGCCGCGAGCGCAGCGCGGACGCGGGCGGCTCCGGCGTCGTCGAGATCGAGGTGGCCGTCGGCCCCGCGGACGAGGGCCTTCAAGGCGGTCTGGGTCATCGGGTGGGCGGCGTGGCTCATCGTGGGCTCCTTGTCGGGGTTTCAGCGCTGCGCGGGGGCGATGGGCTGGTAGGAACGGAGGAGGGCGCGGAGCTGCGGGTCGGTCTTCCTGAGGTGGTCGATCGCCTCGTTCTGCTCGGGGCCCGTCATCTGCGCGAGCTGGCCGACCAGGCCCTCGAGCTCCTGGTCGGAGACCTCGTACCGGCCGTCCCCGACGCCCTTCGTCGTCGATCGGGCATCCAGGGCGCTCTGCTGAAAGTTGGCCATCAGTTCGTTCATGTCTTTCTCCTCTGCGGGGCTCTTTGCGCCCGTTGATGATGAAGTTTTCGCAGTTGGGGCCCTTCGTGTCGCTTAAGGGAGCGATTAAGGGCGCCGGCCCGCGCGCCGCCCCGGGGCCCGTACGTTTTTGTGCGACCCGCGTCTTTTTTCTGCGGAGATCTGGCGCCGTCGTCGCGTTCAGTAGTCGTGGTGACCTGGATCGTCGTCGTACGCGAGGATGCGGCGACCGTTTACGAGTACGAGGAAGGCCTGCGTCGCAGCTACCGCGTCGGGAGCGGGTGGCTCCGGGAGGGCGAGCTCCCGCGCGCCCTCGCCCGACGCCTCGAGCGCGAGGCCAAGCGCGAA
Source organism: bacterium (assembly GCA_030426505.1). Taxonomy (GTDB): domain Bacteria; phylum Myxococcota; class Kuafuiibacteriia; order Kuafuiibacteriales; family Kuafuiibacteriaceae; genus JAUHYN01. The sequence goes on from JAUHYN010000568.1 coordinate 2,800, forward strand.
CCGCCCGAGCACGTCGTGCTGCTCGCGGTCCCGAGTCACCTGAGCGCCGTGCGCCGCGAGCTCCCGATCGAGCTCGCGCTCCGGATTCGATACGCGTCCAACGCGATCCCCCAGGCCGCCGATCGCGCGATGCTCCGCGCGGTCCTCGAGCCGCTCGTCGCTTCGGCGCAGTCGTCCGCCGAGTGACGCGCGTGCTTGCGCGCGCCCGCAAGTGACTCCATCGCCGTCGCTCGCGACAGTGGGGCGGTGGAGATCACTAACCGCACGCAGTTCGACCTTCGACACTTCTCGGCGGCTTCGGCCCGACCCGTCGCGACGACCGCACACAGCGGGCCGCGCGGATCGAACTTCGAGCGCGTCGCCGTGGATCGCAGCGCCGCCTTCGCGGCGGACGACGCGACCGCGAATCCGATCCTCCGCATCCTCCAGCGCTACGCGCGCGGGAGTGTCCGGCGGCTCGGCAAACACGTCGTGCGCGAGTCGTTCCACGTCGCGAGCTATCGCAACCAGGTCTCGACCGGACTGTTGAAGCGCTACGACGAGCTCCGCGCGCTACGGAAGCGCGGGACGATCTCCGCCTCCGAAGCGATGGAGGAGGCCTCCATCCGCCAGGTGATGGGGAAGATGAACCAGAAGAGCTTCTTCAAGTCGCGCGCGGCGGCGAAGACCGCGATCCAGGACGTCTCGAAGATCGCGTTGGACCGGGGCATCGGCAACGTCTCACCGCGCTCGGTGTTGGCGGCGGGAGGAGAGGGCGTCGACGGCGCCACCGCTTACCTCCGGAGCGCGGGGATGCGCGACTTCACCGTTCGCGAAGCGTCGGCCGAGGGCGTCACTGCCGTGTCGAACGACGGCAAGTTCGCCGTGCGTTGGGCGAAGCGCGGCGGCCCCGGGCGCGAAGCCGGACACACCGTCGCGCTCGAGGCGGACCTCGGGAAGCAGGTCGGGACGATCCCGGAAGGGATCGCGAAGGGGCGCTACGACACGCCCACCTCGTCCGCGCGCGTCGTCTTCACGACCGCGGCCGAGGGCAACGGCGCCGCGTCGCGGTTCCACACCGTGTTCCCGGTCGAGAAGGTCGGCGCGGGGCTCGGGGTCGGCGCGGGCGTGATGTTCGTCGACGAGGCGCACGCCGCCGCGATGGAGGAGAGCTTCGAGGCCGTCGCGCCCGGCTCGCGCGACATCCTCCGCACGACGCACGACGCGGAGGTCCCGAACGTCGACGGCGGTACCAACCACGTCGAGGGGCTCACGCTCACGGAGCGCCTCGAAGTGCTCGAGGGCAAGATGGTCGACTACTACGGCCCCGAGTTCCGGGAGGCGGCCGCGGATCCTTACGAACTGAGGAACTACCGCCGCGATCCGCACTACCAGGCGATGACGATCCTCAGTGACCTGTTCTCGATCGGCGACATGATGAGCGACAGCCACCTCAGCGACACCGAAGAGGTGTGGGCCCACGTGGACCGCCAACTCGGGCGTCTCCCCGACGCGATGCAGAAGGTGATGGACGAGGCCGAGACCGACTTCGGCTACCAGATGCAGGACCTCCGCGAAGACACGCAGCGACAGCTCGGCGGTCGCTTCGAAGAGGACGCGTGGCGCTTGATCGAGTCCACCGCGTGGCAGTCCTTCCGCGCGAGCCTCGCGGGCGACGCGGCCGCGCCGGCCTCGTATTAGGCGCGCTCCCGGGGGGTTGAAATGCGTGGGCGCGCTCGCCCGTTGTCCGATAGAAGGACGAACTCCGCATGAAGACGCTGAACATCACCAAGGAAAACTTCGAGTCGACGATCGAGGCGAACGACGTCGTCTTCTTCGACTTCTGGGCGAGCTGGTGCGGGCCCTGTCGGGCGTTCGCCCCGGTCTTCGAAGCGGCCGCGGAGAAACACGGCGACCTGGTGTTCGGGAAGATCGACACGGAGGCCGAGCCGGAGCTCGCGGGCGCGCTGGGGATCTCCTCCATCCCGACCCTGATGGTATTCAAGGAGCAGATCGGCGTCTTCGCGCAGCCCGGCGCGCTCCCGCCGGCGGCGCTCGACGAGGTCATCCAGAAGGTGCGCGACCTCGACATGGACGACGTCCGCAAGCAGATCGCCGAGGCGCCCGCGCAGGGGCAGTGACTCGAGCCGGGGTGCGCCGCGATCGGCTATAGTACCGAACACGCGTGCGCACCCTCGCTGGCCTGCTCCTGTTGATCACCGCCTGCGGAGCGCCGGGAGCGCCCCGCGTCGGCGAGACCTCGAACGCGATCATCGACGGACCGATCGAGCCCGGCTTCGGTTCGGTCGGCGCGTTGATCGTCGCGGTCCCCGGCCGCGATCCGTCCGGGAGCTTCTGCAGCGGGACGCTGATCGATCCGAAGTGGGTGCTCACCGCGGCGCACTGTCTCGCGGGGGCGCCCGGCCGCGTCCCGTCGAGCGCGCCCGAGTCCGAGGCGTACCACGTGGCGTTCTTCATGGGCGTCCACGCGGGCACGCCGGAAGAGGGCGTGATCGCGCCGGCCGCGCGCCTGTACATCCACCCCGAGTACGGCAACGAGCGGACCGAGCGCCTCTACGACATCGCGTTGATCGAGCTCGCCGAGCCCGTCACCTCCACCATCACGATCCCGTTCCTCCGCGATCCGATGCCGGACGACACCGGCCACCCGATCTTCTTCGTCGGCTACGGCCAGTCCGACGGGGACGGCGGCGGGAGCGGGCGCCGTCGCTCGGCGACCTTTACGCTCGACTCCGTCAACACGACCACGTTCGTCACCGCGCAGTCGCAGGGCGGCGTGTGCTTCGGCGACTCCGGGGGCCCGGGGCTGATCGACGTCGACGGGCAGTGGTTCGTCGCGGGCGTCAACAGCTCGGTGATCGGCGACCCGGCTTGCTTCGGGCACTCCGTCCAAGTGCGCGTCGACGTCTACGCGTCGTGGATCGATCACGTGATGGGCGCCGGGGCCACGCCCTGCACGACCGACCCGAACGTCTGCGGTTGCGCCGAGGCCTGCACGCCCGACGGCTACTGCGACGAGGCGCGGTGCGGCGTCCAGGGCTGCGAGCCCCTCCGCGCG
>JAUHYN010000569.1 GCA_030426505.1 bacterium
GCGGCGTGCCGGAGGCGAGCGTGCGCGGGCGGCGCCTCTCGCACATCACGGTGTACCGCGCGGCCGCGGTGATGTCGCTCGGTGTCGCGTCCAACGTCGCGGCGGTCATCGCGCTGTCCCTCACGCAGGACATCCCGATCGAAGCGCTGTGGTTCGAGTCGTTCTCCGCACTCGGCACCGTCGGGTTGTCCGTCGGCGCCACCGGTCAGCTCGACGCGATCGGAAAGGTCATCATCGCGGGCTGCATGTTCGTCGGCCGCATCGGTCCCCTCACCGCGTTCCTCTGGCTCGCGGACGCGGAGCCGAACTCGGGCTGGCGCCTCCCCGAGGAAGACGTCCCCGTCGGTTGACGCGCCCTTCAGGGCGGACGACAAAGCACGCACGTGAAGACTCAGGCCCTCATCCTGGGGCTCGGCCAGTTCGGAATGTCCACCGCGCGCGCGCTCGCGCAGCGCGGCGTGGAAGTGATGGTCGTCGACCAGGACGACCGCCTCGTGCAGCAGGCCGCCGCGTGGGCCGGCGAGGCCGTCGCGTTCGACGCGGCCGACGAGGCTGCCCTCGCCCGCACCGCGCCAGCCGACCGCGACCTGTGCATCGTCGCGATCGGCGACGAGTCGCGCGACGGGTCGATCGTCGTGACCGCGCTGCTCCGGCAGATGGGCGCGAAGAAGATCATCGCGCGCGCGAACGACACCATCCACGAGCGCATCCTCCGCCTCGTCGGCGCGCACGAGGTCGTGAATCCGGAGCGCGCGTTCGGCGAGCGCCTCGCCGCCCGGCTCGCGGACGCGAACGTGATCGATCAGGTGCCGCTCGGCGGCGACCTCGTGATCACCGAGCTGCAGGTCCCCAAGGCGCTCGTCGGCAAGTCGCTCGCGGAGGCGGGCCTGCCCTCCAAGCTCGGCGTCACGGTCGTCGCGGTGCGGCGCTTCGTCGAAGGGCGCGTCCGCGCCGAGCTCCCTGACCCGTCCACTCCGCTGTCGGAGAAGGACGTCCTCGTCGTCGCCACCGCCGAGAGCGACGCCGCGGACCTCGCGAGCAAGTTGTCATGAGCGTGCGCCGCGAGATCCGCGTCGCGGTCGGCACGCTGTTCGCGTTCCAGCTCGCAGGCGCGTTCACCGGCATCGCGCTGCTCACGCGGATGTCGCCCGCGATCGAGCGCATCCTCGCCGAGAACGAGTACAGCATCCGTGCGGCGGAGGACATGCTCTCCGTCCTCGCGCGCCCGTCGTTCGACGAGGAGGGCAAGAGCGAGTTCAGCGGCGCCCTCGAGCGCGCCAAGAACAACGTCACCGAAGACGAGGAGCGACCGCTCCTCAACGCGATCGAGACCGACATGAAGCTGGTGTTCGACGGCCGCCCGGAAGCATCGACGCGTAAGCGCCTCGTGGAGTCGATCCAGCGCCTCGCCGAGATCAACCGCAAGTCGATGCGCAAGCAAGACGACGAAGCCCAACGCCTCGGCTTCGCGGGCGCGTGGGCCGCGGTGGCGGTCGGCCTGCTCGCGTTCCTGGCGTTCGTCTTCTTCTCGCGTCGCCTCGACGCGCAGGTCGTCGAGCCGATCGACGAGATCCGCGACGCCGTTGTCGCGGCCACGAACGGCGACGTCTTCCGCCGCTGCGTCCCGCGCGGGACGCACGAGCCGCGGGAGATCTCCCGCGGCCTCAACGCCCTCCTCGACCGCAGCGCGACCGAGGACTGACGCCCTACTTCTTCTTGTCCTCGCCGTCGTCGAGGACCGTGATGATGTCCTTGTCGAACTTCAGGAGCCCGCGAAACCCGGGGTGGTTCTGCGAGTCGTAGAGCTGCCGCGCCCGCGCGCGGATGGGCTTGATGGTGGTGAAGTCGGCCGGGTCGAAGACGATCAACACGTTGCGAATCGGCACCGCCGCGCCGAGCTCGGACAGCCTGAACTTCTCGACCATGCTCAGTCGGAACTTCGGATCCAATAGGAGCCCCGACACGCCGTCGACGTTCTTCAGATCGAACACGCGCAGCTTGTCGTCGATGACCATCTCTTCGCCGGTCTGCTCGCCGACGATGCGCCGCACGTTCTCGATCGCGATCTTCATCCACTCCTCGTCGGACTTCTTCGCGTCCTTGACCTCCTCGATCGACGCGAAGCGGTAGCCGAGCTTCTCCTCGGGGATGCCGAGCACGGCGAAGACGTCCGTCGCGACCTCGTGGCGCCAGGGGCGGATCTGATCCCGGATGCGCTCCGGTCCGATCGCCCCGAGGTCCTGCACGCGGATCCACTTCTCGCTCTTGATGATCGGGATGACGTCGGACTCGGCTTGCTGGAGCGTGCGCCGCCGCGCCTCCGCCTCCGCCTTCCGGGCCTCCATCCAGCCCTCGAAGTACTCGGAGCCCTTCTTCCCGCTCTTCTCGTAGTCCTCGAACATCGACTTCACGTCGAGTCGATCCACTTGGTCACCGCGGACGAACACGGTCTCGTCGATCTTGCGCTCGATGATCGTCCAGCCAGCGTTGACCTCGATGTACGCCTTCTCGGCGCGGCGCCGGAAGCGCTCCTTGTCGAGCTTGCCCTCGCACGCGAACGCGGAGACGACGAAGAACAGGAGCAGCGCGCGTTTCAGCACGCGCGCGATGTTGCCACATCTCGACCGACCATTCATGGGAGCCACGCCACCGTCACCCCGGCGCCCGCTTCGAACGCGCGCCCCTTCTGCACGTACGCCTCTGCGAACATCCAACTGAACAACCTCAGCCGCGCGCTCCCCTGGAGCGTGTCGAGCGTCGGCTCGGCCCCGAAGGGCGCCCGTGACGCGTACGCCACGCGCAGATCGAGGAGCCGCGTCCCGAGCGCGACCAGCGAGGACGCCTCGAACACGACCTCCAGCCGTCGGTCGATCGCCGCGCGATTCGCCCCGATGCTCTGCCCGTAGCCGACCTCCACGCCGACCTTCGAGAACCGCAGCCCCGTCCGCGCGCCGAGCGTGGGCCGCCCGACCGTCGCGTCGAGCGCCTCGAGGTGCGCGCGGCGCTCGTGCGCGTAGGTCGGGCCGAACAGCCCGTGGACGAAGCGCGCCCCCGCGTAGCCCACGTCGAGCTCGACCGTTACGGAGGTCGCGCCCGACAGGCGGCGCTCACCCTCGATCGCGAACGTGGTCCCGATGCCCGACTCGCCGAGCGCTCCGATCGCGCCGACGTCGAGGTGCGCCGTGAGGCTCCACGATCGGGTGTCGACCAGGTCCGCCCCGAGCTGCGCCTCCGCGGTCGTGACCGCGCGGCGCCCCTCCGTCACGCGCCCCCGCTGATCCGTCGCGACCGCGGCCCCGATCGCGATTGGTGCGAAGTGCAGCGGCACGCGCACGCCCGCGCCGAACACCGCGGGGTCGACGACATCGTCGATCGAAGCCTCGACGTCGACCCACACCGTCCGCGCGCGCCCGAAGAACGACAGCGGCGTGCGCTGCACCGCGAACCCCGGCACGACGCGCTGCGCGGTGAGCGGGACGTAGTGATCCATGAGCAGCCCGGACAACAGCGACATGTCCGAGAAGCGCGAGAGGACGAGCTCGAGATCCGCGTCCTCGACGCCGAGCGAGAGGTGCCGGAGGAACCGCGTGTAGTCACCGAACCCGTCGAACGTCCCGACCGTCGGCCGGTCGTCGAACGGGAAGCGGATCGGCACCGCGACGGAAGCGCGCAGCGCGATCGACTCGAACGTGAGCGTCGCCTCCGGCGTGAGCGTGAAGGCGTAGTCGCCCTCCTCGCCGACGAACGCGCTCCGCACCCCGACCGACGTGACGTCCGCGCCGATCAGCTCCGGGCCGTACGACGGCGCCGGCACACGCGCCGGGCGGCGGAGCATCGGTAGGAGCAGCGTGTCGCCGCGGTGCTCGACGAGCTCGCGCGTCGGGGCCACGTCCGTCGGACCACTCGGAGGCACGTAAGGTTCCCCGGTCGTGCTCGTCATGATGCGGCGCGCCTCCACGAAGCGGTCCGCGAACCACCGCGCCGACATCCGCGCGACGACCACCCGGCCCTGCCCCGTGGAGGCGTGGGCGAGCTCGCCGTCGCCGAGGTAGAGGCCCACGTGCGAGATCGGGCGGCCCCGCTCGGCGAAGAAGACGAGGTCGCCCGGGGCGATCGCGTCGAGGGGGATCTTCTCGCCCGCGCGCGCCTGGTCGCGGGACACACGCGGGATCGCGTAGCCGGACTCGGCGTAGACGCGACACACGAACCCGGAGCAGTCGAACCCGGGGCTCCCGACGCCGCCCATCACGTAGGGCCGCCCCAGATAGGACAGCGCGATCTCCTCGAGCGCCTCGAAGTCCGTGACCGGCGGGGGCGGCGCGACCACGAGCTCGGGCGGGCGCCAGCGCTCGGACGCCACCGGCCCCGTGAGGACGGAGAGCACGAGGACCGGGACGAGCGCCGCGCTCACGTCGACTCGGATCCGATCCAGATGTTGCCGTCGTCGTCGACGCCGGACTCGAACGTCTTCACCGAGATGTTCTCGTTCCCGCGCATCCGGCCGGTCGCGAGATCGAACGGCCACCCGTGCAGCGGGCAGCGCACGCAGCCGTGTTCGTCGATCTCGCCCTTGCCGAGCGGGCCGCCGCGGTGCGGGCAGGTGTCCTCGATCGCGCGGAGGCGGCCCTCGTGTTTGAAGACCGCGATCATGCGTTCGCCGATCTCGACGCGCTTGGCGCGCCCCTCGCGGAGCGCCTCGAACGGGCCGACCACCACGCGTCCGACGGGCGGCGGCGCGGGCTTCTTCACCGCCGCGGCCTCGAACGCCGGGCAGTGATGGCGCACCGCGACCACTTTCCTCAGCGCGCCGTGACGCTCGCCGCGTGGGATCGCGGTGAGCGCCTCGACGAGGAGCGCGTCGAGGCCGTCGATCGGGTCCTGCGCCGAGCTGACGTGGTGGTCGAGCGCGGCGGCGATCCCGAAGCGGCGCTTTCGCCGCGCGAGCGTCCGTGTGTGTCTCGCGAGCCACTCGAAGTCGGCGAGCGCGAGGACCAGCGTGCGCTCCTCGCGATCCTTCGGCGCGGGGATCGGAGCGGCGGCGCGCAGCGCGGTGAGCTCGTTGCGCGCGCGCTCCATTCGGCGCACCACGACCTCACGCGTCAGCCCCTCGAGCTCCTGCCAAGCGGAGGGGTGCGTGTACACGAGCTCGACTTCGAGGCGGCGACGCGCGGACGTACTGTTCGCATCGAGCGCGCGGAGCATCGCGGCGTAGCGCGCGACGATCCCTTCGACCCGCCCTACGTAGCGCGCGCGCTCGAAGGGGAGCGCGACGAGCCTGAACAGTGCCGGCGGGAGCTGCACGCACCGGTGACCAAGCCAAGCGCCGAATGAGGTGTCAAGGTTGGCGCGATGCGTCAGGGGCGTTCTTCACGTAGTAGCGCCAGTTCCCCGCGGCCTTCACGAGGGTGACGCGCGCGTCGTCCTTGCGGAACGGCGCGTCCGGGGTCTGAGGCGCGATGCGGACGAGGAAGCCGTCGAACGGCGGCGCGTGCAGGTTGTATCGAAAGCCCGCGCCCATGCCCCACGGCGGCGCGGGGAGGTTCTCCTTGCGCGCGAACGGGAGGTCCTTCACCTCGAAGAGGTTGTGCGGCGACAGGCCGCCCTTCTCGAGCGTGTAGTAGTTGCCGACGTAGCCGTGCGGCTCGCCGGGGTACTCGTGGACCTCGCGCGGCGTGTAGTGGAGCGTGGTGATCTTCTTGCCGGGCTCGATCGCGTCGACGACCTCCGCGAAGCCCGCCATCTCGCCGTAGCTGAAGCGCACGAGATCGAACGCGGCGACGACGACCACGACCACCGAGAACGCGGCCGCGGCGCGGATGAAGTGCTGCGCCCGCAGCTGACCGACGAGCCCGA
>JAUHYN010000570.1 GCA_030426505.1 bacterium
TCGAGTCGGCCTCAAGCGCCCTCCAACTCGACTTCTCGGCCTTGCCCGACTCGAACAATGCGCAGTGGTAGGGCGCCGAAATCTTGAGACTCTTCTGCGCGCCCGTCGAGCTGGCGGCGCCTTTGTAGCCGATCACCTTCTCCTCGCGGAAGGCGACATCCACCAAACGCTTTTGGGCGGCGTAGGCTTGGTCGAGAGTCGTGTCGGAGCTCAGCTCGGTGATGCGCGGCAACCCGGGCTCTCGCGATTCCAACGCGTTAGTCAGCAGTTCGGGATACGCCCGCACAGCGGGCGGGTCCAAGAACCCGAGCGCTCCCATCCACTTCAGAGCCAAATCCGTCCAGGCGGCCAACGGCGCTCCGGTGTGACGCCGCCCGAAGCCGTGCGCTCCCTGTTGGAAGATGTGCAGTTCGCCGGGGATCATCCGCTTGCGCATCTCCGCCAGCATCAAGATTGAATTCATTGAGGCGTCGGGGAAAGCGTGCGCGAAAAACATCGGCGGCGTCTCGTCATCGTCGACGATCGGCACCGCAGGCGGCGGAGGCGGATCTTCGGCCTTCAGATCCTCGTCGTCCGTGACGTCGGTCTCGGGCGCGACATCGCGGAGCGCGTCGTCGTCATCGTCGTCGGTGACGTCCTCTTCGGGGAGGGCGTCAGCGAGATCGTCCTCGTCGTCCGTGACCTCTTCGTCGACGGTCTGCGCCCACGCGGTCGTGATCGGCGCGTCGAACGCGACGATCGCGAGGCCGAGGCAAGCGATCCGGACGAGTCGCCCCATCTCGCTTGAGGTAGCAGACCCCCTAGAACCGAGCAAATTTCGGCGCGTCCGGCGCGGTGTACGCCGTGCTCACCGCGAAGGCGATGAGGTCGGAGATCGGGCGCCACCGCTTCGACGTGGTCAGTCGATCGCGCGCGGTCTCCAGGCGCTCCGACCAGGTACGCGGCTCGAGCCGACGCAGCGCGCGAATCGCACCCGCGAGATCCCCCGTCGCGAGCAGACCGCGGCGGTTGGCTTCCTCGAAGTCGGCGCCGGTGTGATGAGCCCACGCCCGCACCACGAGGAAACGCAGCTCGGCGGGCGAAGCCTCCTGGGCGAGTGCTTCCCCGATCGCGACGACGCCGTCCTCGACCGAGACCTCGACCCCGCCGCGCTCCACGATCCGCGTGGAGATCTCGTCGGCGATTCCCCCGAGGAGCCCCTCGCCGGGCGACGTCCACCCGTAGGTCCGCGCCACGCCGCGTTCGATCCAATCCAACGCCGCGCGCGCACCGAGGGCGTCGTCCGGCGCCACTTGGATCAGCTGCCGCAGGCGCTCGACGTCGGCCGGCTCTTCGGCGAGCAACCGCCTCAACACCCGCGCGGCGTCGGCGTGGCGCGCCGCGTTGCGCGTGTACTCGTGCGCGAGCCGTTCGAGGACACGTCGATCGTTCGGGACGACCTCGTGGAGCCGCTCCACCACCGCGAGCGCGCCCGGGCGGTCGCCGATGGCGACGAGCGTCTGCGCGACCACCCGCGGTATCGCGACGTTGTCCTCGCCGAGGAACGCCTGCCCCGCCGTGCGCACCAGCGCCTCGTCGGTCGAGGACGCGAGGATCCGCGCCCCCTCTTCGACACGACCCGCTTCGAAACACGCGCGCACCAACGTCGCACGCGCGTCGATCCCCAGGTCGTCGGCGATCGTTGGCCCGAGGCGATCCATCGCGCGCAGCATCCCGGCGCCGTCGAGCTGCGCCTCGTGGTGCGCGAACAAGCGGCGCCACAGCTCAGGCTCCTGCGCGAGGGGTTCGAGCGCCGCGACGATCCGACGCGCGCGCCGCACGTCGCCGGAACCGGACGCCACGTCCAACGCGCGCAGCCAGTAGCCACGCGACTCGTCTTCGTCCGCGCTGCGCGCCGCCTCGTCTTCGAGCGCGTCGAGGAGGTCGTGAGTCTCGCCGCTCTGCTCGAGGATCTTGCGACGGATGCGGTGCGCCCGCTCGTCCTGCGGCGCGACTTCGAGGATCCGCTCCACTTCGCGCAACGCACGCGCCGAATCGCCGCGCGTGAGGCTCACGAGGCTGCGCTCGGCATGTACGGCGGCGAGCGCGTCCACGTCGAGCACGGGATCGAGCAGACCTTCGTAGTCGTCGACGAGGCGGTTCGCGACGCTCGGATCCGGCGTCCGGTGCGCGAAGTAGATCAGCTCACGACGCGCTCGGATCGATCCCGGGTCACGCGACGCCGCCTGGAGCAACCGCCCGAACGCGCGCTGCGTGTCGCCCCGCGCCGTCGCGACCTGCGCCGCGAACAGCTCGAACTCCGGTGCCGGCCAGTCCGGTCCACCGAGGGCTTCGAGGCGCGACACGTGGTTCTCGGCCGTCGCCCAGTCCTTCACCTTGGCCGCGCGCCGCGCGAGATACGCGAGCGCTTCGACGTGATCGCCGCTCGCCTCGAGCGCGCGCCCGTACGCCGTCTCCGCGCGCGCCTCGCGGTCGTCGAGCTTGCTGTCGAGGTAGAGCCTCGCGACCTCCGCGAAGCGCTCGGCCCGCAGCGCGAGGTCCTCGATCTTCTCGGCCTCCGCCGCCTCGAACTCCGCGAGCTGAGCGATCCGCCCCGACCGATCCAGTCGCGTGCGCTCCTGCCGGTAAGCGTCGTCGCCGCGCGAACCGTTCTGCGCGTGGAACCGGCGCTCGGATTCGAACGTCTTCGCGGCGTCGTGTGCGCCGATGCGCTGGGCGCTCCGCACGGCTTCGTCCGCGTGCCGCTCCGCCTTGCCGCCGTCGCCGACGGTGTACGCGAGCCGAATCGCCGCGCGCCGCAACCCGAGGTCGTCGGGCGCCTGCCGCGCGGCGGCCTCGAACGCCGCCATCGCGCCGCGCCGATCGTCGAGGTAGTGACGCCGGATCGCCCCGGCGCGGAAGAGACACGCCGCCGCCTCCGGCCCCTCCAACACCGCCGACGCGCGGACCCAGACCCGCGCCGCCTCCGCGAACGCCCCGCGCGCCGCATAGCCCGCGGCGAGCCGCTCGACCAGCCCGCGCGGGACGACGCGCGCCGCGAGGGCGCCCTCCACCGCTTCTTCGAGGCACTGCAAGGCGCCTTGCAATCGACCCGCGCGCTCGAGGATCGTCGCGCGCTTCGCCAGCGAGCGGCGCTTCGCGATCTCCGTCGTCGCCACGGTCGCGAGCCGCGCGTACGCGTCCCCCGCCACGTCGTCGCGACCCATGCGATCCGCGAGCTCCGCCAACGCCGTGAGCACTTCGAAGCTCTGCGGTACGAGCTGCGCCGCGCGCTCGAGTTGCGCGAGCGCTTCGTCCGACCGACCGAGGTGCCGGTCGAGGAGCTTCGCGCGCGCCACGTAGAGCGACGCGCGCTCCGTATCGGTGAGGTCCTCGCCCACGATGCGCCGCGCGAGGTGGAGCTCGAGATCGTCGTGCCGCTCCGCTTCGTACAGCGCCGCCTGCAGCCGCACCGCGAGCTTGGTGTTGGTGGCGTCGGCGCGGTGCGCCGCGATCCACGGCGCGAACGCGCGCTCCGGCTTACCGATCGACTCCCAGGTCTGCGCCGCCTCCCACAACACGGCGGCGCGCTCGCGCGGGACGGAGAGCGCCTCGGCGCGACGCTCCAACTGACGCGCGAGCTCCTCCGACGGGCCCGCCGCCTGGATCGCCTCGTCGAGCAGGGGCTCCGGGACGGCCGCCGGATCCAACGCGCGCGCGGCGATGAGCTTCGCGACCGCCTCCTGCGGTCGACCCGCGGTGCGGTACGCGGACGCGAGCAACACCGAGACCTGCGCGCGCTCGTGCGCCGCCTCGTCCTTCTCGTCCTCGATCGGCTGCGCGTCCGCGAGCATCTTCGACGCGTGCTCGAGCGCGACGATCGCCTCGTCGAGCTGCCCGCGATCGAGCAGCAGCGCACCGAGCGACCGCTCCGCCTCCACGCGATCCGCGAACGACACCGCGTCCGATCCGCGCACCGCTTCGACCACGCCGCGCAGCGTGAACTCCGCCGCCTCGAGATCGCCGGTGTCCCGCTCCGCCGCCGCGAGCAACAGGAGCGTCCGCCACTGCTCCGGGCCCTCGCTGAGCGACTGCGCGTAGAGGCGCAGCGCGTCGACGCGGAGCGCCCCGTTGCCGAGCCGTTCCGCGAGGTACGCGAGATCGAGGAGTGGCGCGTCGAGCATCGCGCGCTCGGAGAGGCCGCGACTCGCCGTCGGACCGGCGAGCAGATCGCCCGACGCCGCGCCGGGTGTATCGAGCCACCGCTCCACGATCCGCAGCGCCTTCACGAGGCCGGCCTCCGCCGCGACGCGATCGTCGACCTGCTTCGCATGCACCCGCACCGACGCGAGCTGCCACCGCACCCCGTCACGCGGCCCGACCTTGGAAGCGATCGTCTCCAGCGCGCGCGCCAACGTCTCGAGGTCGCGGTGTCGATAGAGGAAGACGCACCAGCGGTGCTGCACGAGCGGGACGTCGAACTGCTCCGCCGCGAGCCGCTCGAGATACGCGCGCGCCTCTTCGGTGCGACCGACCGACTCCAACGCATCCACGTACGCGAGCTGCACCTCGGTGTGGACGTTCGGGTCTTCGCGCGGAACGCGCTCCGCGAGATCGATCAGCGCATTGAAGTCGTACGTATTGCGGTAAGCGCGCAGCGCGCGGAGCGCGTGCTCCGGGCGACCGCTGAGCGCGAACGCCGCCTCGAGCGACGCCGCGACGGTCGCTTCGTCGCCGAGCTTGGTCGCCGCCAACGACGCGTGCCGCTCCAACCACATCACGCGCGTTTCACCTTCGGCGCGCTCGGCTTCTTCGGCGAACGCGTCGAGCAATTCGATCCAGCGCTCGCGGCGCTCGAGTAGCCCCATGCGCGCGGCGCGCAGATCTTCGTCGTCGGGCGAAGCGGCAATCGCGCGCGCCAGGAGCGCCTCGGCCCGGTCCGGATCGTCCAGGCGCGTATCGGCGACCTCCGCCGCCTCCGCCCACTTCGCGGCGCGCGCGTCCGCGGTCGAGGCGTCGAGCGCGGCCTCTTCCAACGCCGCGATCAGAGCCGGCGCGTCGTCGAGGTCGCGCGTGATCCGTACGAGGGCCTCACGCGCCTTCGTCGCTTCACCGCCGAGCTCGCTGACGATGTTCGTCAACGCGGCGCGCGCGGTCTCGCGCTCCCCCGCCGACTCCGCGAGCTCCGCGCCCGCCATGCGTAGTCGCCGCGCGGCGGGCCCGGCGCCGAGCCGCTCGGCGGTCGCGAGGAGCCGGCGCGCGGCCGCGTCCGGCGTGAGCGTCTTCGTGGTCTCGATCAGGCGATCCAGCAGCGGGTCGTCCTCGGGCGCCTCACGATGCACGCCCTGCTCGACCACCGTCCGCGCCTCGTCGTGGCGCCCCTGCTCCACGAGCAGATCCGCGAGCGCGAGCCGCGCCTGCGACGACACGTCCGCGCCGGCCTCCTGCACCACCCGCGTGAGGATCGCGATCCGCGCGTCGGCGAGCCCGGTCGGCGCGAGGATCGCGCAGGCCTCCATCGCGATCCGCTCCACGTCGGGATCCCGGCGCGGCACCAGCGTCACCGCGCGCTCCGCGAGGAGCGCCGCGCGCTCGGCGTCGTCGCCTTCGATCGCGAGCTCGGCCGCGCGCAGCAAGCGCTTAGCGCGCTCGGATGCGTCGCCCTCCGCGTCGACCTCGGCCCACGCCTCGAGCCGCGTGATCACCGAGGCGGACTCGCCCGTCTGCTCCGCGAGCCGGATCATCGACTCGTGCGCCGACTCGGACGCCGGGTCGAGCTCGAGCGCGCGGTCCAACGCGGCCTGCGCCCCGCCCAGCAGCAGCGGGTTCAGCGAGGGGAAACCGAGCGGTTCGTCGCGGCGCAGGCCCTCGAC
>JAUHYN010000571.1 GCA_030426505.1 bacterium
CGAGCCCGTACGCTTCGTCGTAGAGGCGCTCGAGGTTGAAGACGTGCTCCTCCGGTCCGCGCGGGCGCACCACGCGCACGCCGCCGCGCGCCACGTCGCGGAACCGCACGTGGAAGCCGTCGAAATGGCGGCCGTGGACGAAGAACGCCCCGAACGGCTCGTCGGGCTTGGACTCGTCCGTCAGGTACGAAGGGTCGAAGCGGATCGCGAGCGCGTAGCGCCGCGCGTGACGCGCGTTGTGGGCGAGCGTCGCGCGGGTCGCGTCGGCGAGCGCTTGCACGACGCGCCGGTCGTAGTCGTCGACGATGCGCGCGATGTCGGCGAGGCGCAGCTCGCCGGTGGCTTCGGCGCCGTCCGAGAGGAACACGTCGACGATCGCCTTCACGACCCCGAGATGCCGATCCACCGTCTCGTACATGCGCTCGCGCGCGTACGCGAAGCGGTCGAGGCGGGTGAGCGCCGCGTGCGCGAGGTGGACCAGCGAGATGGTCGCCTCCGCCTCCACCAGCGAGACGCGGTGGCGCCGCGCGAAGTCGAGCGAGACGTCGTCGATCCACTTGAGTCGGACGAGGTCGGCGGCCACGCGGTCCATCGACAGCGACAGGCGCCCGTCGCTGTCGTCGACGACGAAGCCGAGCACCAAGACGTCGCCGAAGACGTCGAGGTAGGCGCGCCGGATGTCGAAGCGCTCGTCGCCGAGGTGCGTGACCAGCCGGCTGAAGAGCTCGCGCGGCGCCTCGTGGCGCGTGGCGACGCTGATGCGCCGCAGCCCCGCCTCGGCCTGCGCCGTGACGCGCACCGCGGTGTCCTCGGTGCCGCGGACCTCGCGCCACAGGCCGTAGCAGGCGTGGATCCTCAGCGGCGACGCGGCGCGCACGAACGTGGAGGTGCATGTCGCGAAGAACGCGGCGAGGTCGTCCGCGCCGGAGCCGCGCTCACGGACGAATGTGTCGGTGGCGGCGAGCTTCGCGGCCTGTTCGGCGTCCGCAGGATCGAACGGGGCGTCGCTCCCCTCGAAGCGGAACACGTCGAGGACGAGGCTCCCGTCGGCCGCGGTGTGGACCTTCGCGCTCGAGAGCGTGCGGTCGACGGGGAGGTGTCTGAGGAGCTCGGCGAGGAGGCCCGGGTAGTTCTTCTCTTCGATGAACGTCCAGACGCGGCCGTCGTCGTGTTCGAGCGCCATGCGCGTCGCCACGCCCGAGAGGCGCGACGCGACGATCGCCGCGAGGTGCGAGCGCCGGATCTCGACCGGGGTGTCCTGGATGTACGGCGTGGGCATCTGCGCGAGGAACCACGGGACGACTTCGGTCGCCGTGTCGCGCAGACGTTGGCAGAGGTCTTCGACGATCCCGTCCGCGTCGGTCACGGACAGGATCTACCACAGGGCGGGGCGGCGTGAACGCGGCGCGTCACGCACAAAGCGCGGCTACTCGCCGGCGTGCTTGGCTTCTTCGCGCTCGAGCTCGGCGAAGCTCTTCTCGGCGGCGCGCTTCACGCGCTCCTTCACCTTCGCGTTGAGCTCCTTGCTCTGGTCGACGAGGTCCATGAAGCGCTCCACGTCGAGGCGCGCGAGGGCGTAGAACGTGCCGTCGGTCGGGTGGATCCACTGATCGACGATCTCGACGCCGTTCAACGTACCGGCCGCGAAGGTCTTCACCGCCTGCTCGACGTGCTGCTCTTCGGACGAGGCCGAGAAGTCACCGGCGGTCGTCGACGCCGCGTAGTCCTTCATGAGGGACGCGGTGTAGGTCTCGAAGATCTTCTGCATCTCGGCGCGGGCCTGGTTGCCGGCGGCCGAGCGGAGCAGCGCGGGGTTCTTGATGCCGGACTTGGCACCCACCGCGTAGATCACCTTCTTCTCGCCGCCGAAGGCGCCGCTGCCGCGCGCGACCCACTCGGGGTACTCGACGGCGGGCGTGTTGTTGTGGACGACGCCTTCCTTCGTGCCGCCGCCGCCGCAAGCGAGCATGGGAAGGGACAAGGTCAGTGCAAGGGCAATACGCTTCATTTGATAACAGCTCCTCTTGGCCGCTCCGGCGGCTCCGGACGTCTCGGTACCACTACGGACGACCGATCGCCATGCGGGATTCATAACCTACGAAAAGAACGGTCCCGTCCGGGGCCTGGACCGTGTGGAGCGGCTCGAACGGCGTCCTCACGTAGCGGATCCGCTCGACCGCACCCAGCCGGTAGACGAACCCATTCGCGAGGACGACCGAGCGCGCCGTCGCGGCCGGGTCGGCGGTGGTATCGAGTAGGAGATCGTTCGGCCGCTGGTAGGCGACCTCCGAGATGCTCAACGCGAGGAGCTCGTCCTGGGCGAACCGCTCCAGCTGCAGGGTCCGCGCGTCGAGCGCCACCGTCTCGGCGTCCGGCGACAACACCTGCGGGGACTGCCGGTAGAACACGAGGCCCCCGACCATGTCGTCGAGCTCCGAGGCGCTGCCGTAGCCGGTGATCGTGAGCTGGTCGGGGCACGCGATCGTCGCGGCGTAGAGCGTGGGGCGCTTGTCGAGTTTGAAGCGCTCTGCGACGCCGCCCGCGACGCGCACCGCGTACCCGTACCGACCGAGCGCCCAGGCCACGCCGTGCGATCCGACGACCCGGCGCCACGCGTCGACGCGCGGGACGTTGCCCGAGCACGCGTCGGGTTCGTTGCGCACGAGGGTCTCGACGTCGGCGGTCGTCGGGTCGTCGACGTCGACCTCGATCGTCGAGACGACGTCGTCGTCGATCTGCAAGAGCTTCGTCCCGAGCGTTACGGCGACGAAGCGACCCGGCGCGATCGCGGCCACGTCGACGACGTCCAGGCTCGCGTCGAAGTCCGCGGGGAGCGCGAGCGGTTGGCCCACGCTGATCGTGTCGCTCACATCGACGCGCGCGAAGAACGCGTCGCCGTCCTTCGCGCCGCCGACCAGGAACACCGTTCGGTCCGCAGACGACAGCGCGGTGTCGATCGCGGCGGCCTCCACGCGGACGCCGTCGAGGTCCGGCACTTCGATCACGGTCGAGGTCGCGTCGGACGCGAACACGCGCACGACGCCGCGCGGGTGCCCGAAGACGACGAAGTCGCCGCGGTGGTCGACGCCGATCGCGCGGTACGTGGCGCCGACGGTGTCCTCGGGGCCGTAGATCCGATCGAACGACGTGGTGCCGGTGTTGACGTAGACTTGGTTCTCGCGCCCGAACCCGATCAGCGAGCCGTCCGCCAGCGGTGTGACCCCGTCCATCGACGGGAAGCTGCCGTACAGATCGCGCAAGGGTCGCGACGCGATCTCCACGCCGTCCGCGTCGAGGTCGACCGCGGTCGATCCGTTGAGCTGCATTCGAACGACGCCCGACTGATCCGACGGGAGGAACTCACGGCACCGTCGCCCCGCGCCGCTCGACCACGTGACGCGCCAGTCCGGTTCGGGGAACGCGCCGAACTCCGCCGAGACCGTCGCGGTCATCACGACCGAGAAGTCCGAAGTGCAGCGCTCGGTCGCCTTCGCGATCGCACACACGTACGCGCGATCGCCCATCGTCGTCATCGCGGACAGCTCGACGATCTCCACCGTGCCCGAGCCGTCCGCGCGCGGGACGTCGTCCTCGAACTGGAAACACGACCACGCGTCGCTCGGGTGCGGGTTGATCAGCGGCGGCTCGTTCGGCGCCTTGTAGAACAGGCTCTGGTGCGCGATCGCGAGGCCGGTCCCGTCGGGGAGGATCGACATGCCGAACATGCGCGAGTAGCGGCGCTGATCGACGCACGCCGGGATGTCCACGCGCTGACACGCGAACGGGCTCTCGCTGCACGCGTACGCGCCGGGCTCGACCGAGCTGAGCCCGCGCAGGCCGCCGAGGAGGTAGATCGGGAAGTCGCCCGCGTCGTCGAGGCGGACCAGGCGATCCGCGATCGCGCGGCCGCCGTCGTCGAGCGCGATCGGCGCCTGCGCGCGGCCGCCGAGGATCGGGACGCGATAGTATTGGTGCTCGTCGAACGTCGCCGTGTTGAAGCGACCGGCGGAGACGAGGAAGTCACCGTTCGACAGCGCGACGGAGTGGCGCACGGTCGTGTCGAGATCGTCGAAGCGCGTGAACTCCGTGGTGCCGGTCGCCGGATCCCAGACCGCCGCGCCGTGCCGCGAGAAGCCGGCGACGAGGCCGTCCTCGCGCGCCGACCACGCCGTGAGCGGCCACGGGGCCTCGTTCGGCGTGACCGCTTCGATCTCGAGGTTCGCGAGGTTGGCGGGCGCGACGGGCTCGGAGCACGCGCAGTCGCCCGGCCACTCCAGCCACAGCGTCCGGCGCACGCGTTCGAGCGCGGTGCCGTCGTCCGCGTTGCCCTCGGCGCAGACGCGACTGCCCGGCGCGCCGGCGCAGCGGAAGTCGTCGCCGTTCGGGTGCCACACCGCGCCGCGGTTCCACGAGGGGACGTGGCAGCTCTCGCCTTCGTTCATCACCTGCGGCGGCTTGCTGGACGGCGCGAGGCAGCGCCCACAGCCGGACGGCGCGGGGCCGTCGGTGCGGACGGCGAGGGCGTCGAGCTCGACCGCGGGGACCTCGGCGCCGTTGGCCCGAACGTAGTCACCGGCCTGGAGGATCCACGTGTAGATCGGGCGGTCCGGATCGGACTCGACCTGGAGCGGTTCACCGGCCCGGTAAGGATGGAGCGACGCGATCGCGCGCCCGCCGACGGTCGACACCGCGACGACCGTCTGCCCCGGGCCGTACTCGACGGTGAGCTCGACGCCGTCGTCGCCGCACGCGACGAGGAGTCCGAGGACGGCGAGCCAACCACGGTGCATGCCGAGGGGAGCCTAGCAACGGCCGCCCCCCGGGCGCCATCCGTTCGTGTACGCTTCGGCGCGTGTTCAAGGCGCTGTACGCGTTCGGGCCCGCGGCGCTGGTGTCCGCGGCGATCCTGTTGTTGTCGCACCAGCCCGTACTCCCCGCCGCGCCGGGGAACGACAAGGTCGCGCACGTGATCGCGTACACGGCGGTCGGCGGGACCTACCTGCACGCCCTGGTCCTCGGGACGGGTTGGCCCCGGCGCGTCGCGCTCGCGTTCGCCCTCGCCGTCGCGTTCGGCGCGAGCGACGAGCTGCACCAGGCGTTCGTCCCCGGCCGACACGCCTCGGTGGAGGACTGGATCGCGGACGTCGTCGGCGCCGCGCTCGGCGTCGCGATCGCCGCGGCGCTCTACCGCCGCCGCCTCGCGCGCTGACAGGCCCGCCGACGCGTGGTACCGCCGCACTCATGCGATGGCGCACGTCCCTCCCGATCCTGCTGGCCGCCTGCGGAGGCTCGAACGGCGCGGCGCCACCCGCGCCCACACCCGAGGTGGCGCCGGCCGGCGCGAAGCGCATCGCGGCGCTCGAGAAGACGCGGCGTGAGGACGTCATGGAGGAGCGCTACTCGGTGAAGGTCGAAGATCCGTACCGCTGGCTCGAGGACGAGAAGAGCGACGAAGTGCGCGCGTGGATGAAGACGCGCGACACCCACGCGCGCGCCGTCCTCGACACGTACCCGGAGCGCGACGCGCTCGAAGCGCGCTACCGCGAGTTGATCTACGTCGAGTCGCGCTCGGCGCCCGTCGTGCGCGGGGGGCGCCTCTTCTTCGCGCGCAAGCCCGCGGACAAGGAGAAGACGATCCACTACTGGCAGGAGGGCGAAGACGGTGAGCCGAAGGTCCTCCTCGATCCGAACACCATGAGCGAGGACGGCTCGATCAGCATTGGCGCCGTCGTGCCTTCGAAGGACGGCGCGCTCGTCGCGTACATGGAGAAGAGCAACAACGCGGACGAGTCGACGCTGCGGGTCATGGAGGTCGCGACCGGCGAGCTCCGCCCGGTCGATACGATCG
>JAUHYN010000572.1 GCA_030426505.1 bacterium
TCCCCCACCTACCGTGCCGCCGAAGACGATCGCGTCGACGTCGTCCTCGAGGCCGATCACGGCCCCCAGGAAGAAGATCCCGTCCCCGTCGGCGCGGATGCCCGGCTCGGGGTCGAATGCGTCGCCGCCGACCTGCATGTCGGAGAGGTATTCGAGCTTCGGCCCCACGTACGGTCGCACGCCCCCGTCCTCGTAGACGATCGCGGGCGCGAACGTGAGCCGATGCACCGTGATGTTGGAGCGCTCCGTGAGCCGGAACCGCAGCAGCTCACCGCCGCCCGCGAGCACGAGGCGCACCCGATCCGACAGCGGCGCGTGGAGCCGCACCTCGGCGAGCCCTCCGTAGGCGGCGCTCTCGAAGATCGGGAGCGTGATCGTCCCACCGATCGTGAAGTCGACCCACCGGATCGGCGCGAAGCGGAACCACCCCGTCATCTCCGGATCCGCTTCGATGCCCGTGCCGCCGATCATGTAGTCGAACGTCTCGAGCTGCTTCATCGGGCGCGAGCCCGAGACGCAGCCGACCTGGAGCGCGAGCACCGCGAGCCCCGCGAACGCGATCCGCCGCGCCATCAGAAGCGCCCTCCGAGCGTGAAGGTCGACGCGCCCTGCGGGTCGATCGACACCGACGGCAGCACCTCGACCTCGTCGATGTACGCCAACACGAGCCCGTCGATCAGCACCGCCATCAACGCGCCGCCCACGAGGCCGAGCAGCGCGAGGGGACCCGCCGCGTCGGAGTCGCCGGCGATCGGCAGGCCGAAGAGCACGGCGCCCGCCGTCCCGACCAACGGCGTCCCCGCGTTGAGCGCGATCGACGCGAAGCCCTCCTCGAAGTTGCCGTGCGCCCAATGCACCGCGGTGGGGCCGAACAGATAGAGCGAGATCCCGCCGTACGCGACGAGCGCGCTCTCGATCACCACGCCGAGGGCGGTCACGCCGATCCCCGTGAAGCCGACGAGGATGTTGCCGAGCCCGTACGGGATCTCTTCCTCGGGCTCGAGCTTGCGCGTCTTCGGCTTCGCGACGCTCGGAGGCGGGGGCGCGGGGGCCTCGACCTCGAGCCGGGGCGCGCCGGGCTCGAGCGGCGCGTCGTCGTCTCCGGGGGTCGGCTCGGGCGCCGCAGCGGCGTCACCGGGTCCGAGCGGGGGGCCTTCGGTGGCGCCGTTCGGTCCGAGCGGTGTTCGGCGCCCGGCGTTCGAACCGAACGGCGTCCGGCGCTCTGCGCTCGAACCGGGATCCGCGGCAGGAGGCGCGACGATCGGGATGTCCGGCGTCTCGGCCGTGACCGTCGCGGTGGTCGTCGTCGCGACGAGCGCAGCGGGGGGCGCACCGAACGCCGCGCCGAGCACGACGATCGTCAGGGGCAGTGGCATCGGTTCCTCCCAATGCAGGACGGGTGCCGCGCGCGGCCGCGTCGCGAGGACCGCGCGATGCGGCGAAGACCACGACCCGACTGTCCGTACCGAGCCCCGCGCGCCACGCGCTCTTTCCTCGGTCGAATCGAGACGTGGCGCAACCGCTCGGGGCCCTGTGACGGTCGTCGCCTCCGCGGTCATGGCGCGGGCGAGGGGCAAAGCGTGTTCCAGGCGCGAGCGCGTCGCGATGCGCGCCCGAACCGTACAGCGCTCTGCACACTGCGCAGCGCGCTACTTCACGAGGTCCTTCGCGACCTGCTCACACATCGTGAGGAAGCCCTCCGCCGCGCACGTCCCCTGTGCCGACGCCGCCTTCACGGTGACCTCCGAGCGCAGATCGATCAGCTCACCGTTCAGGACGCAGCGCGACCCGAACTTCGTGATGCGCGAGCGGAGGATGTGCGTCGCCGCCAACGCCTTGCCGAGCTCGATCTGACAGGAGTCGTCGTAGCAGGCCTTGTAGCTGTCGCTCTTCATCGCGCTGACCTGATCCTTCAGCGCGCGCTCCTGTGAGCTGCGATCGATCGTGCGCACGCCCGCCTGGGTGACGAACACCCGCAGCTGATCGCCGAGGTTGCGCACCAGCGAGCGATCGATCCGGTTGCGCCGGCTCTTCTCGTTCATGTCCTCGACGTCCATCACCGCGAGCACCCAGGTCTTCGACTGCGCCGACGCCGTCACCGGCTTGCTCGGGGTCGTGGTCGCGATCGGCGGCGGCGGCGCCGCGGTCGTAGTCGCCGGGGGCGGCGGCGGAGGCGGAGGTGCGGTGACGAGCGCCTTCGGATCGAGCACGAGGCGCCCCGCCGTGGTGCCCGGGATCTGCGCCGTGAAGGTCGCGGTCGGCAGCCCCGGCGCGGTGCCCTGGTACTGGATCTGCTCCGCGCCGAGGACCTTGGTCTGGATGATGGTCGGGCTCGAGGCGCTGCGGACGCCGCCCCAGATCGAGTCCACGAGGCCGGCGATCAGGAAGAGGCCGCCCGCCGCGAGGAGCGGGTCGGTCTCCTCCTCCTCGAAGTCGGTGTCGTCGGTGTCGATCGCGAGCGCGAGACCCATACCCACGACGAGCTCGATGATCCCGACCACGAGCATCGGCACCCAGCCGTCTTCCTCGCTCGTCTCCTCGACTTCGTACTGCACGCTGTCGTTCAACGGCGCCGCACCGAGTGGCTGCGACTGACCGTCGTACGTGCGCATCACCTGGGCGCCCGCGGGCTGCGACTCCAGGCGGAGCTGGTGGGTCCGCTGGGTCCGCTCCGTCTCCTGCGACGACCACCCGAAGGCGAGCTGCGTCGCGACGCCGCACCCCATCATCGAGCCGGCGCACACCAGCGCCGTACAGACCTCGAGACATCGCTTCGGATTCGCCACGCGGGCGGGACGCTAACTTCGTTGCCGCGGCGATGTCGAGATCGCGAGCGCCGCGGGCGAGAGGTTGTTAGAAGGGGAGCGCGTCATGTCCGAAGCGCTCGCCGTCCACCGACTGCAGTTCGCCTTCACGGTCACGTACCACTACCTGTTCCCGCAGCTGACGATGGGCCTCGCCCTGATCCTCGTCCTGCTGCGCGCCCTCGGCCTGAAGCGGAAGGACGCGCGCTTCGTCGAGGTCGCGCGCTTCCTCCAGAAGATCTTCCTCGTCAGCTTCGGGTTCGGCGTCGTCACCGGCATCCCGATGGAGTTCCAGTTCGGCACCAACTGGGCCGCGTTCTCCCGTGGCGCGGGGAGCATCGTCGGTCAGACCCTCGCGATGGAGGGCGTGTTCGCGTTCTTCCTCGAGTCTTCGTTCCTCGGCTTCCTGATCTACGGGGAGGACAAACTCGGCGAGAAGGGCGCGCTCGTCGTGACCTTTCTCCTGTTCGTCGGCTCGTGGCTCTCGGGCTTCTTCATCATCGTCACCGACGCCTGGATGCAGCACCCCGTCGGCCACCTGATCCTCGACGACGGAACGCTCGTCCTCGAGAGCCTCTCGGAGGTGATCTTCCACGAGTGGGCGTGGTGGCAGTTCGCCCACAACATGCTCGGCGCCACCGTGACCGGCGCGTTCGTCAGCACCGGGATCGCAGCGTTCTATCTGCTCTCCGATCGCCACGTCGCCCACGCGAAGACGATGCTGTCCGTCACCGTCCCGACCGGCCTCGTCGCGTGCGTGCTCTTGGTGTTCCCGACCGGCGATCAACAGGGGCGCCTCGTCGCGCAGCACCAACCGATCACGCTCGCCGCGATGGAGGGGCTCTTCGAGACCTCGGAGGGCGCGCCGCTCGCGTTGATTGGACAGCCGAACGTGGATCGCCGCCACCTCGACAACCCGATCGAGATCCCGAAGATGCTCTCCGTCCTGACCTATAAACGTTGGGACGCGGAGGTGAAGGGCCTCGACGCATTCGACGAGTCGCTGTGGCCCGACAACATCCCGCTCCTCTACTTCGCGTACCACGTGATGGTCGGGCTCGGGACGATGTTCATCGCGGTGTTCACGCTCGCCGCGTTCCTCATGTGGCGCGGCCGCCTCGCGACGACGCGCCCCGCGCTCTACCTGTTGATGCTCTTCAGCCCGCTCCCGTTCGTCGCGAACACCGCGGGGTGGATGACCGCCGAGCTCGGCCGCCAGCCGTGGCTGATCTACGGCGTGCTGAAGACTGCCGATGGCGCGTCGCCGCACGTGGGCGCAGGCAACGCGATGTTCACGCTGATCGGGTTCATGGGTCTGTACACCTTGTTGAGCCTCCTCTACGGGCTGTTGATCGTGCGCGAACTCGAGCACGGGCCGGGAGGGCACTGAGTCGTGGAGACGGTCTGGTTCGTCCTGCTCGCATTCCTCCTCACGGGCTACGTCGTGCTCGACGGCTTCGACCTCGGCGCCGGCGCGATCAGTCGCTGGGTCGCGCGCAGCGAAGACGAGCGCGCCGCGCTCCTCCGTTCGATCGGTCCGCTGTGGGACGGCAACGAGGTGTGGCTCATCGCGGCGGGCGGAACGCTCTTCATGGCGTTCCCGCGCCTGTTCTCCGCGGCGTTCGCCGGCTTCTATCTGCCGCTCACGATCTTCGTGTGGTTGATCGTGCTGCGCGGCCTGTCGATCGAGCTGCGCGGTCACTTCGCGTCGCGCGTGTGGACGGACGTCTGGGACTTCGTCTTCTTCGGCTCGAGTCTCCTCCTCGCGCTGGTGCTCGGCGTCGCGCTCGGCAACGTGGTGCGCGGCGTCCCGCTCGACGCCGAGGGCTGGTTCTTCACGCCGCTGTGGACGGACTTCGCGCTCGCGGGCGAGGTCGGCGTCGTCGATCCGTACACGTTGCTCGTCGGCGTGACCGCGCTGTCCGCGCTGTCGATGCACGGTGCGGCGTGGCTCGCGCACGCGACGGGCGGCGCGCTCGCGGCGCGCGCGGTCCGGGCGTCGTCGTGGCTGTGGTGGTCGACGGCGCTGCTGACCTCCGGGATGACCGCCGCCTCGTTCGCGCTCCAGCCGCAGCTCGTCACGAACCTGCGCGACCAGCCGTGGGGGATGGCGTTCCCGCTCGTCGCGATTGCGGCGCTCGTCGCTCACCGCGCGTTCGTCCGCCGCGAGGAGGCCACGCGGGCGTTCCTCGCGTCGGCGACCTACCTGGGCGGGATGCTCGCGAGCGTGGCGTTCGGTCTGTACCCGCTGGTGTTGCCGTCGTCGCTCGAGTCCGGCCAAGCGATGACCGCGTTCGACGCGCACGGGCCCGGCGACGGCACCGCGATCGCGCTGTGGTGGTGGATCCCGGGCATGACGATCGTGATCGGCTACACGGTCCTCGTGTACCGGACGTTCGGCCGCGGAAATGTGAACCCCGACAGTTGAGATCCCCGCAGGACCGCCGAACTCACCCTGTAGAGGAGTCGGCGAATGCGCGCGGTCGAGTTGTTCATGGCGTTGGGAATGATCGTGACCTTGGCGAAGACGCTGTGGAGCGACGAGCCCGCTCCGAAGACGGCGCGCGTGTGTGTCCTCGAGCCGTCCATCGAGGCGCCCGTCGCGCCGGACGCGACCCTCGACTTCCACCCCTTCTGTCAGTGAAGTTTCGCGTTGACGGTCTTCGGACCCGTCTCTAACTTGGTGGGTAACGGCGCGCGTCGCGCGTCGGATTCTTCGAAAAGTCTCGAACCGAAAACCCTCTTGGCCGCGGACCGAACTGGCCGCGCCGTCGAAAAATCAGCCTGAGCACTTCATGACGTAGGAGCCTCGCGTTCGCGCGGGCGCTTCGCGGTGTACCCACCCCCGGCCCCGCTTCGGCGGGACAATCGGTGGCGCGCCGTGGTTCACGCCGGTGTGGCGGCCACTCGGATGGGAGCGGCCGTGGCGTGAAGCCTGCCCACACGTCTCACCATCGGCGGGGGCCGCGCCCTCGCACGTGGGGCTTTGGGCCGTCCGTTCGCGGACGC
>JAUHYN010000573.1 GCA_030426505.1 bacterium
CGCGAGCCACGCACCGCCGCGACCGGACGTGGCCTGGCACCCGCAGCCTCCGCCGTCGCCGGGCGTCTGCGCGGGCGGGCGCTCCGAGACCGAGATGCCGAACGCGCGCACGCCCATCTGATCGAGGTCGTCGCGCGCCACGACGACGAAGCTGAACAGGCCGACCGAGCGCGGCGTCCCGGTGATCACGCCGTTGTCGTCCATCGCGAGACCGGGCGGCAGGTTGCCGGAGACGACGGAGAGCTTCGGGCGCGTCATGGCGTCCGCGGCGACGGCGTCGATCGCGACCTCTTCGCCCTCCTCGCCCACGTATGCCTCACCGACGTAGGCGTCGGGCAGCCCGCTCGTCGCGAAGAGCACGCCGCTCTGTTCGCGGATCGTCACGACGAATCGGTTCACGTCGAAGTCGCCGCGGCCGTCCGTCACGCGCATCGTGAACGAGAACTCGCCGACCCGCGTAGGCGTGCCGTGGATGCGGCCGCGCTCGTGGACGAGGCCGTCCGGGAGCGCGCCGGACACGACCTGGAACGTGTACGGCGAGACGCCCGATCCCATCGCGGCGCGGACTTCATCGTCGTAGGCGGAGCCGATGCGCCCGTCCGGGAGGAGCTCGGAGGAGAAGCGTACGGTGTCCTGCGCGGTCACGACGCGCAGCGTGAGCTCGGCCTCGGCGGTCGCGCCCGTCGCGTCCTCCACGCGCACGACGAGCGTGGAGAGCGCGGTCGCCGACGGCGTCCCCGAGATGATGCCGTCCTCGCTCAGCTCCAGCCCGGGCGGGAGCCCGTCGGCGCCGACCTCCGACCAGACGAACGGCTCCACGCCACCGAACGCGGTGAGCGGATAGCGATACGCGCGCGCGAGGAACGCGGGCGGGAGCGCGCGCGTCACGATCGAGACGTCGACCGCGGTCGGCGCGACGAGGAGATTGTAGCGGCGCTCGGCGATCAGCGCGCCGTCGGTGACGCGGAGCGTGACGGAGAAGAGGCCCTCTTCGGTGGGCGTCCCGCTGATGTGCCCGTTCGCGGCGAGCGCGAGGCCGGTCGGGAACGTGCCGTCGGAGCGCGACCACACGAGGGGGCCGTCGCCGCCGGTCGCAGCGAGCGCGAGATCGTACGGGACGTCGAGCGTGGCGAGCGGGAGGGCGGGCGTCAGGATCGTGAGTCCGCTCGGCAATACTTCGACGGTAGCAGCGGAGACGGCGACGTTGTTCGCTTCACCCAACTCGGCGACGAGGTCGTCCGGGTCCGCGACGACGCCGACGTAGTACGGCCCGGGCGCGAGCGTCGACGGCACGCGCACGACGTCGACGCGCGTGTCGACCTGACCCGCGAACACCGTGAGCGTGCGGCGTCCGGTGCGGACATCGTTGGCGTCGATCGTCGCGTCGGTGGAGAACACGAACTCGTACTCGGCGGCGGCGTCCGCGTTGCCGCCGTTCGCGATCGAGCGACCGACGGACATCGACTCGCCCGCCGCGGCGACGGGCGGGAGCTCCACGCGAGAGGGCACGAGATCTGGCGCCGGGTCGCGGACCTGGATCGTGGTCATGGTGCGCGCGATGTTGTTCGTTCGGTTGTCCTCGTTGACGGCGCTCAACGTGTCCGCGATGACGCCGACGTAGTACGGCCCCACCGCCTGGTTCGCGGGGATCACGACGTTGTGCGTGAACGTCCGGCGCTCCCCGGGCGCGAGGCTGATCGGCCCG
The DNA here is from genome assembly GCA_030426505.1 of bacterium. Lineage (GTDB taxonomy): Bacteria > Myxococcota > Kuafuiibacteriia > Kuafuiibacteriales > Kuafuiibacteriaceae > JAUHYN01. The sequence continues at coordinate 1,706 of JAUHYN010000573.1, forward strand.
AAGGCGCCGAGCTCGAGATCCGAGATCGCGCTGATGAGTTGGTTGTCGGAGAGGTACACCGCGTACCAGAAGCCGTTCGCGTCGGCGCCGCCGACGTTCTCGAGATCGATCGTCACCTCCAACGCGGCGCTGCGGAACGCGAATGGAGTCGGCGTGGTGAGGCTCCGCGCGACGATGTCGGGTTGGCGCACGTCGATCGTCGTGGAGCTGACGGCGACGTTGTTGGTCTCGTCGGCCTCCGCGATCGTGTCGTTCGGATCCACCGCGACGATCACGTAGAACGCGCCACCGGAGGCGTCGCTCGGGACAGTGAAGGTCGTGTCGAACCGCGTGGCGGGCGCGGCGGGGACCGACACCGTCGCCGACGCGACGAGGCGGTCCGCGGCGTCGAGCGTGGTGTCCGCGGAGAAGTAGACCTCGTACGGGACCGCGGGGTGCGCGCCGCCGAGGTTGAGGATGTCGACCGGGATCGTGAGGGACTGGTTCGGGCCGGTGTCGGCCGGCGCCGTGACGGCCGCGGAGAAGTCGAGCCCCACGAGGAAGCGGTCCGTGAAGCGCACCGTGTTGTTGGTCTCGACGGTCTCGACGACCGCGTTGGAAGGATCCACGATCGCGCCGATCGCGTAGTAGCCGGGGCCGACCATCGGCACCGTCGCGGCGAGGGTCTGCGAGGCGTTCGCACCGGCGCCGAGCGGGCCGAACGTCACCGTGCCGAGGAGCGTGTCGGTCGGCTCGATGGTGCCGTCGGTCGAGAAGTAGACGTCGGCGTCGAAGCCGCTCCCGGTGGACGCGTTGCCGATGTTGCGCGCAGTGACGGAGACGGAGATCGGCGCCCCCGCCTGGCCGCCGCTCGGCGCGTTGCCGATCGCGGTGAGCTCCGGCCCGACCGGGACGACGAACTGGATGACCTGATCCTGGAGCGCCTGCAGCGTGGTGTACGGGCAGAAGCTGTTCGACGCGTCGTCCGCGCACGGCAGCCCGACCAGACCGACCGCGCCGGTGTGGTCCTCGATGCCCATCGTGCCGCTCCACTCGCTGTCGCCGTTCGTGTTCGCGACGTACGGCCCGTAGTGCATCGAGATCGCGCCGGTCGCTTCGTCGAGGCGGACCTGGAACGTCCCGGTCGACGCGGTCGACATCGGGAAGTGTTTGACGTTGCTGTACTCGACGACGAACTCGCGCGCGCCGGCCGAGCCGATCGTGGTGTAGCGGACCTGGCCTCCGTCGAGGTGCAGGTCGTCCCACCACAGCGCGACGAGGCGATCCGGATCCGTCGACGCCGGTATCCCCGCCGCGGGCGCGCCGACGTCCGGGAAGTCGAGGCAGCGCCCGCTCACGCACTGCGTGCCGAACGAGAGCGAACAGTCGAGGAACGTGGTGCAAGGCGTCGCGAAGACCAGCACGCCGTTCGTGCTGATGTTCACGTGCGTATAGGTCTGCGAGAAGAACTCGAACGTGAAGCCGAGCGGCACCTGCAGGACGTCGTCGTCCGGCGTCGCGAAGTTCGCGACCGTCCCCCCGGTGAGCGGGACGTACGGCGCCGCGTACTGCGTGCGGGTGTAGCCCCCGCTCTGCGCCGACGCAGAGGACGCGCCGATCAGAGCGAGGAGGCCGAGGCCAGCGGCGAGACTCGATCGCGCGAACACTACGGATCCATCTCCCCCGCGATCCGCGCGGGAGCGCAAGCGTAAAGGGGCGGGCGCCGCCTCGCGCGGCGTCGCGCGAGAGCGAAGGCGATCAACACGAGCCCCAGCGCCGTCGTCCCCTCACCGCGTGACGACACGCCGGAGCACCCGCAGCCCTCCTCCTCGGGCGGCGGGGGCGGCTCGACCACCGTCAACAGGAAGACCGCTTCCGCGACGCGCTGGTTTCGATCGCGACACTGGACCGTGACCGGCCAGTACCCGGTGCGCTCGGGGGTGCCGCGGATGAAGAGCGCGTTCGCGGTGTCGTCGCCCTCCTTCTGCGACGACGTGAGGCCCGGCGGGAGGAAGCCTTCGCTGCGGATGACCTCGCAGACGAACGGGCGCGTGCCGCCGTTCGCTTCGACGGTCGCGTCGTAGGGCGCGCCGACGATCGCCTCCGGGAGCGACGCGGTCGTGATGCGGAGCCGTCCGTCCGTGCGAACGTCGAGCTCGAGGAGCGACGTGTCGCTCTGCCCGATCGCGTCCGTCGCCTCCACGAGGATCCGGTGCGCACCGATCGTCTCCGGGATGCCGTTCACCAGACCCTCCGCGGCGACCACGATCCCCGGCGGCGAGTCCGTGAGCGTGCGCCACCTCAGCGGCGGGATGCCGCCGGCCGCGAACAACGTCTGCGTGTACGGCTCGCCGAGCGTCGCGTCCGGGAGCGCGCCGCTCAGCACCGTGAGGTTGCCCGGCGCGCGCACCTCGAGGCTGTACGTGATCGTCGCGGTGTTCGACGCCTCGTCGCTGACCTCGACCATGAACACCGAGATCCCCGCCGACTCCGGCGCGCCCGCGAGCCGGCCGTCGGTCCGCAGCGTGAAGCCGTCCGGGAGGCGCCCGTCGAGTGTGCGGAACCGATACGGGGCGCGACCGCCCACGGCGCGCAGCGCGACGGCGTAGTCCGCGCCGAGGAACGCGTCGGGGAGCAGCCGCGAGACGACGGTGAGCGGATAGTCGGCGTCGAGGACCGTGAGCTCGAGCGTCTCCGTCGCGGTGCGCTCGCCGCTGGTCACGCGGACGGTGAGCGGGAACGCGCCGGTCGCGAGCGGTACGCCGTAAATGCGCCCGCCCTGGAACGCCACGCCTGCGGGAGGCGTTCCACTCGATAGATTCCATCCGAACGAACCGTCGCCTCCCGCCGCTTCGAGCGTCACATCGTACGGCGCGCCGAGGACGGCGACCGGGAGCGCTTCGGTGAGGACCGCGACCTCGTCCGACACAACGGTCACGGCCTGCCCGGACGCGAGGATGTTGTTGCGCTCGTCGAGCTCCGTCACCGCGAACGCCGGGTCCACGATCAGCCCCAAGCGATAGCGGCCCGTCGGGAGATCCGGGAGCGTGGGCGTGATGGTGACCGACGCAGCCTCCAGCGAGGCGAGCGTGTACGTCGCGACGGCGCCGAGCCTCGTGTCCGCGAGCGAGATGGTGTCGTTGCGTGAGATGACGACCTGGGCGTCGAACGTCGCCGGCTCGTTGCCGAAGTCGTCGATCGTGTACGCGAGCCGAAGTGTGTCGCCCGGCCTCGCGGTCGGCGCGAGCGGGACGATGCGCCGCGCTCTCAGATCCGGGCCGCGGCCGGCGATCGACACGACCCCCGAGAACGCGACGTTGTTGACCTCGTCGATCTCCGCGATGTCGTCCGCGGGGTCGATCGTCACCGCGACGCGGTAGTCGGCGTCCGACGTCGCCAGCGGCACCGGCAGCGCGAACGTCGCCGGGAGCGACTGGAACCCGGCGAGCGTGACCGGCCCCGAGGTGAACAGGACGGGCGCGCCCACCGTCGACGTCGCCGCGACGTCCACGAGCTGCGCTTGGTACACGAACGGCCCGATCGACTGTCCGTGCCGGCTCGCGAGCTGCACCGAGACCTCGAGCGGCAGCCCCGCGATCCCCGACTCCGGCGCGCTCACGGCGGTGATCGTGAGGTCCTCGCCGATGTCCTCGATGATCGTGATCTTGGTGTCCTCGAGCGACTGCACTTGCCCCGAGGTACACGGCAACGCTCCGGTGCAGGGCCCCACGAACATCCCTTCGCTCGGGCTCGCTTTCTCGATCCCGATCCGCGCCATGAAGTCCGTCAAGCTACCTTGCACGTTGATGCCGGGGCGCGCCTCGCCGTAGCGCATCTCGATCGTGGAGCGCGCGCCTTCATAGAGCGTGACGGAGAAGTCGACGTCACTCGCCATCGTGTCGTCGGCGAAGTGCCGGACGTTGCGCCACTCGATCGTGATGCGCCCCGCGCCCGGCGTCACGTCGACCTCGTAGAAGACGCCGACCCCCGCGTTCACGAAGCCGATGCACCCCGCGACGCTCGTACACCAGTCGGCCCACAGCGGCGCGACGTAGCCGTTCGGGAAGTCGGTGCTGGGGTTCGTCGCCGGCGGCAAGTGGTAGCCGTTGGCGTTGTCGAGGAC
>JAUHYN010000574.1 GCA_030426505.1 bacterium
CGCGCGCAGCGCGGCGAGCTCCGGGCCCGTGACACCGTCGCCGGCCAGCTCGACGCGGACCCACAAGAAGCGCCCTTCGAGCGCGCGCACGCGGCGGTGAGCGCGCTGCACGAGCACCGTGAAGAGCCCCGTGCGGTTCGGGACGATGTCGCAGTCGAGCGCGCCATCGTGGAACGGCAGCTCCGACCTGAACGGGGACCACACGCCATGCGGCACGCCCGGCGTGCGCGCGACGTCGCCGAACGTGTGCAGGTGCCACGCGTCGTCGACGAGCGGCGCCGCCTCTTCGTTCGTCGCCGCGAGCCACACGCGAACGCTGCAGCCGGGCGGGATCGTCGCGTCGAGGTAGAGGCGGTGCCAGGTGGTGCGCGTCGAGCCGGAGTCGATCCGCGCCTTCTCGCCGACCCTCCACCCCTTCGCGCCGCCCCGGCGCTCGAGCGTTCGGCGCGACAGCCGCAACAACGCGCGCGGCGGGTCGCCCCCCTCACGCACCATCGGCGCGCCCGTCACCGAGTGCCAGAGCGGACCGGCGACGGTCGAGGCGAGCGGATAGAAGTCTCCGTCGGCGCGATGCACCGTGACCTCGTTCGGCGCGTCGGACTCCGTGAGCGTGAAGCTCGGCGCCTGCCCGAGATCCGGCGCCGCGACGCGCAAGACGATCTGACGCGCCGACGTGTACGCCATCGAGTACGGCCACCGCACGCGCGCGAGCTCGGCGCGCGGGCGCCACACGCCGCTCGCGCGCCGCACGTAGAGCGCGGCGTGACCGTGCGTCCATGCGAGCACCGCGACCTCGCCCTCGGGCGACACCGCAATGAGGCGCGCCGTGTCATTCAGCGCGAGCGCGAAGTCCGCCTGCACTTCGAGGCGCGGCGGATCCGGATCTTCCGGCTTCGGTCGAAACGTCTCAGGCGCGTAGTCGTTCGACGCCGGGTGGCGCGGGAGCGGGACGTCGACCACGCGCGCGACCTCGCCACCCTTGCCGAGGACCCAGACGCCACCCGACGGATCCGCCGCGAGGCGCCACGCCTCGAAGCCGGGCACCGTGAGATCCACCGGCGCCCACCGCTCGCGGAGATCGACCATCTTCACCGCGCCGCCGACGGCGACGTACAGCACGCCGTCGAAGCCAGTCGCGAGATCGGTGACGCCCGCGGCGTCCGCGATCTCCTTCGTCGTCCCGCGCAGCGCACCGCCGGCGACGACCTTCGCGGAGACTGCGTCCACGAACGCGAACGTCCCCACCCCGTCGACGGTGCCGGGCACCTGCTGCACGAACGCCTGCGCGTCGGCCTCAACTTCGAAGCCGAGGTCCGTCGTCGTGTCGAAGCTCGCTCCGGACGGCGCGGACACCGCGATGACGGCGCCCGCGGCGCGGAGTCGAATCGCGATCGTGTCGGCGCCCCGCGCCGCGACCACGAAGTCCTGCCCGTGCGTGTCGCCGGCCCGCAGCGCCTCCAACAGCGCGTCGCGGATCGCCGCCGCGTCGTCCGTCGCCGCCGCGGAGATCGTGTGACCTTCACCGCCGACGTCGACCGTGAAGTCCCCCGCCGGCGCGACCGCGACACGGACCAGCGTCTCCTCGGGCGCGAGGCTGCGCAGGCGGAGTGTCCCCCGCGCGCGGTCCACCTCGGCCGCGTCGTCGACGACCCAGTCCGCCGGCCGGCCCAGCATCCAGAAGCGCTGCCCGTTCGCGTCCAACTCAGCAGACCTCCGGGACGACCGGGATCGCGACGCGGTCCGGATCGTCGAACGGGTTCGGGACGCCGCGCAGATCGGTCGGCGCGTCCTGGTCGGCGACGACCACCACGCTCAACAGCTCCGGCAGCTGCCACTCACGGAGGAACAACGCGGGCGGCGTCTTCGGGTCGCGCGCCTTGATCTCCGACCACTCGTCACCGTCGCGCTCGAACAACCGAACGTCGGATACACCAGAGATCCCGCGGACCCGCGCGACCGCGACCTCCACCTCGCGGCTCCCGACCGTGCGACCGAGCGGCCACCCCTCGCCCGTCGGTCCGTACGGCGCGACCGGCCACAGGTATGCGTGCAGCGCCTTACGGACATCCGAGAGCGTCTGGTCACGCGGGAAGCCGTCGCGGATATTCACGCCGACGCTCACGCCGATCGCGACGTACTCCACGCCGACCACGTACAGCTCCGTGCCGAGCGTCCGGCGCGCGTCGAGGTGTGCGTTGACGCGTTCGAGGAACGGGCGGTCCGCGCGCGGGTTCGGGGGCATCGGCTCCGTGGACGGCCGCGGCAACACCATCACGGACACCACGCCCGGCACGTCGAAGCGGCGCTGGTGCGGCTTGAACCGCGGGAGCACCTCCACGCGTCCGACGTCCGCGCCCGGCGTCTCCAGCGTGACCTGCCTGAAGTCGTCGGCGGTCACCGCGCGGTTGCGGTGACGCAAGACCGCCGGGATGCGGCGCTCGGCCTCGGCGAGGGACTCGGCGTCGCGGCCCTGCGTGGTGGGGAGGCTCTGCACCACCTTCACCTTGGCCTGCACGGTCACGCCCTTCGGATCCACGCCCTCGATGCCGTCGAGCTTGCGCGCCGGGAGGTTGCCGATCGCCCCGTCGCCCGCGCGCATCCGATCGATGCGAATACGCCGCGCGAGCTCGGGCGCGAGGCCCCGCATCCCGTCGCCGAAGTGAATCGTCCCCGCCTCCGCGTCGAGCCGGTACACACGATCGGTCGGGCGGTGCCCGCCGAGATCCTCGGTGCGCGCCCACGGCTCCATGATCCCGTCCGCGTTCTGAACGCTGATCCGCAGCGACTCCGGCTCGACGGAGGTCGCCGGAAGCTGCACGACCTGGTCCGCGAGCCCGTCGCCCTCGGCGACGTAGACGTTCTCGCGCGTGATGCGCTGATCGATCCCCACGCCGTTGATCGCGACCCAGGTGAAGGCGAGCCGCTCGACGCGCACCGTGGGCCGAAGGCGGACCCACGTAATGAGTCGGTCCGCGCGCTCCGCGTCGTCGAGGCGCGGCGGGCGATCGCCGACGCCCGAAGCCATCTGCTGTCGCACGTCATTGCTCGGCGCGCCGAGATCCCCGCCCGCGAGCGCGAGGCGCACGACACCGTCCTGCACGAGCCCCTTCGTCCCGTCGTGGATGACCTCGAGCTGCCGGTACGTGGGCCGATCATCGCGCCCGACGCTCGCCTCCCAGACGTGATCGATCGCGTGCGGGACGCGCGCCTCGTCGAAGCGCTCGACCGGCGCGTTCGACGGCACGACCGTGACGTTGAGTATGAACGGTCGCCCGTCGTTCCCCGCGTTGATTCTGTCGCGCGCCTTCTTCGCGAGCTCCGGCGCGGACGCCAACAACGGGATCCACAGCGAGCGATCTACGGTCCCCGAAATGATGTCGAAGCCCTCGGGGCGCGGCGCGTCGTCGGGGAACGCGGCGGCCGTGACGTACGGGCGCGCGCGGTTCCCGATCCGGTAGAGGGACTCGAGCTCGCGGACGATGCCGCTCACCTCGGCCGTCTCGCGCTCGTCGAGCTCGCGCTTCGTCAGCACCGGCCCCTCGAACGGGAACACGGTCACCTCATCCAGGGTCTCGAACTGAGGAGGTCCCGGTAGCCGCGCGCCGCGCGCGAAGCTCACCGGCTCCACCGACCCGCGAACGTCGAGCTGCAGCTCCACGAACCCCCGCGCGGAGTGTGCGGGCCGCATCGTGATCCCGAGGAGCTTCAGGAACACGAGGCGCTGTCGCTCGGGGACGAGGTTCGCGCGATACAGGATCGTGTCCGCGAGCCACGCGAACAGCTCGATGATCGTACGCCCCGGATCACCGACGGCGGGGTTCGTCCACTCCGGCGTGTGCGCCGGGATGCGCGCGACGAGCTCCTGAACGAGGTCGTCGAAGCTGCGATCGTCGAGGCGCGGTGGTCGAATCGGCATGCGTCAGCCCTCCAGATCCAGCGTCACGCCGATCGACTGTGGCTCGCCGGTCCGCACGAGGCGGTAGCCGATCTCCACGCGTAGGTGCCCCGCGTCGTCGTCGGGTTCGAAGACGTCCACGTAGTCGACCTCGATCCGCGGCTCCCAACGGTCGAGGCTCTCGAGCACGTCGTCGCGGAGACGTCGACGCAGCGTGAGTGTGTTCGGCGATTGAAGGTACGCCTCGAGGCCAGCGCCGAACGCCGGGTGCATCAAGAGCGAACCCGGCTCGACGGTGAGCAACAGGCGAATCGACTCGCGCACACTCTCGGCGAGTGTCTTCGGGTAGCTCAGGCGACCCTGTTCGTCCGGGACGGGGAGGAGCGGCCAACCAATCGGGGCGGTGGTCAAAACTTCAACCCTCCCTTCGGGTACGGGATGCAGATGCGGACGTACGGGATCCACCAGAAGATGAAGTTCAGGATGTAGACCATGATGAAGAGGAGGATCAGCGCGCAGAACGTGATGATCGGGATGTTGAATCCGCACAGCCACTCGGGCCCGCTCGAGCTCCCCTCCGAGCCCTTCCCTTCCTGGAGGTCCTCGAAGTTGTTCTTGTTGAGGAAGTCCATGAGGCTCCCCGGCATCTGCATCGTGACGTTCGGCTTGTACTTGCCGATGCTGTCGGAGCGGATGTCCGGGAGCTGAACGATCGGCGGCGGGAGCGGACCGTTCTCGAACCACGGGTCGATTCGGAAGCGCTCGCTCGGCGCCGCCCACATCAACACCGGCGGGCAACCGTCGTCGCGACGAATGCGCACGAAAGTCCGAATGCGATACGTGGCCTCGCGATCGTCGAAGCGCCCCGCCCCGCCCGCGAGCTGCTGCAAGCGGCCCTGCCGCGCCTTGCGCGCAGCCGCGAGGATTCGACGCGCTTGCACCTTCGAGACGTCGGCCCACTTGAGCGGCATCTCGACGCTCTCACGCTTGCCGAACATCAAGGTGTCGGCGGCCTCTTGGATGTGCGCGACGGCGGAGCGCTTGGTCCCGTCGCGGTACTCGACCTTCAGCGCTTCGAGCTGCCTGTAGAGGCCGCGCGATCCGGGGTTGGTGCCGAACAGGTCGAACTCGAAGACGAGCTGCTGCAGGAAGCGCAAGTAGCCTTGCACGCTGCTCTGGGACGCCGCCTTCTGCCCGAGGCGGTAGCCCGCAGCCGGCACCGTCGGGATCACCTTCGCGAGATCCTTGAGGTACGGCGACAGGCGCTTCTCGAGTTCGGCGGCGTCGAAGCCGTCGGAGATCGGTCGATCGCTGAACTCGGTGGACGCGAGCGGGACGATGCCGAGCAGCACCGTGCGGTCAGCGGCGTCGCACACCTTCGGCGGCGCGACGAACGCGGCGGTGACCTTCTCCGCCATCTCGCTGAGTGGCTTCCGGAGGGCTTCGAGCTGCGCGTCGAGGTGCGGGTTGCCGGTGCTCGGGTGGCGCCGGCGCGCGGGGTTCGGATCATCTTCGGCGAGCGCGCCCTGCAGGTCGAACCAACCGCGCACGCCGTCGCTGTTCGTCATCCACCCCTGTTCGATCTCGCGCCCCGCGGCGTTCTTCACGAGGCGGCGCACCACGATCCCCGCGCTCTCGATCTTCTTGCGGTCCAGCTTCGGATCGCCGAGCTGATCACACGCGGCTTCCCACACCACGACGGGGAAAGCGCGGTGGCTGGGCTGGAAGAGTCGCAGCAGGCCGTCGTCGCCGCCGCGTCGCGCGATCGTCGCGCGGAGCTTCGACCGCTCCGACTCGCGCAACACGGCGCGCGTCTTTCGTGGGATCGCGGACAGCTGCTTCTCGCGATCCCCGAAGAGCTCCTGGCGGAACGTGAAGTACAGATCCCCCTTCGTGTAGAGGTGATCGA
>JAUHYN010001471.1 GCA_030426505.1 bacterium
GCGACGAAGTGCGTGATGCGATCACCGAGCGCCTCGATGATCTCCTCCGCCGTCCCGTCGTGGTGCGCGCGCCAGTTGGCCGCGTTGTTGTACTGGTTCGTGTAGAAGTAGCGCCCCGGCTGCTCCTCGACGATCTTGCGCACGAGCTCGATCGCGCCGTCGGAGCCATCCATCGGATCGCTGTAGATGATGTGCGCGCCGAACGCGCTGAGCATGCTCTTGCGCGCCGACGACACGTTCTCGGGCATCACCAGCGTCACCTCGTACCCGCGCGCCGCGCCGTAGAGCGCGAGCGCGACGCCGGTGTTGCCGCTGGTCGAGTCGATGATCGACATGCCCGGCTTCAGATCCCCCGCGGCCTCCGCCGCGAGGATCAGGTTCAGCGCGGGCCGATCCTTCACGCTCCCGCCCGGGTTCAGGTACTCGAGCTTCGCCCAGATCTCGGCGCCCTCGGGCTCGACCGACTTCAACCGCACCATCGGCGTGCGACCGACGGCCTCGGCGATCGACCCGACGGTGCGGGCCCGAAACGGAGCGTTCACTTCCCGCCCGCGATCGCCGGAACGATGCTGACCTCCGTGCCGTCCTCGACCTTCGTGTCGACGTTGTCGAGGAACCGGATGTCCTCGTCCTTGTAGTAGACGTTCACGAAGCGCTTGGGCGCGCCGTTCTCGTCGCAGATGCGCTCGCCGATGCCGGGGTGCGCGGCCGTGAGGCTCGCGAGCACCTGGGCGATCGTCTCGCCCTCCACCTGCACCTTGTCGTTACCGTCGGTGAACTTCCTCAACGGGGTCGGGATTCGAATCGTGATGGCCATGACTGTTTGGTTAACCTCCGAATTTTCGATCGACTGAGAAGTAGCGGTCGCCCGCGTCCACGAGGACGGCGACCACGCGCGCGCCCCCGGCGGCCTCGTCTCGCGCGACGCGCGCCGCCGCAGCGGCCCCCATCCCCACGAGGATCCCCTCTTTGCGGGCGAGCTCGATGCGCGTCTCGTACGCCTCCGGGTCCAGGACACACGCCACGCGCGTCGCGCCCTCGGGGGCCGCCGAGCCGCGCACGACGCCGTCCTGCACCGAGACCTCCGCCTGCTCGCAACGCACGGTGCCCACGGTCTCGACCACGCGCTGGGCCGCAGTGAATGCGTCGGCCGTGCCGAACAACAACGCGCCGCTGCCGAGCGGCGCGACGAGGACGGTCTTTTCGCCGTCGTCGTCGACCATGTCGACGAGCT
>JAUHYN010000575.1 GCA_030426505.1 bacterium
GCGTGAGCGCCGGCTGGACCACCTCGACGAGCTCGAGGTGTTCGATGCTGACGCCGCCGGGGAGCGTGAGGCGCTGCGGATCGGGCGTCGGCGGGATCCGGATGAGGACGGGGCTCGTCATCAGATGGGATCCTGGATCGGACGGACCACGCGGCCGGCGATGGTGACGTGCGGCGCGTCGATGACCACCGCGCCGACCGCGCGGAGCGTGAGCGCGGTGGTCGCCTGAAGCGTGACCGTGTTGGTCTCGGCGTCGAGGACGAGGTGGTCGCCGGTGCGGCGGTTGGTGAGTTTCAGCTTCCGTGCCCGATCCGACTCGTCGAGCTCGACGCGGAAGGTCTCGGTGGCGAGCACGCAGTTGTCGGGCGGGTCCTTCTGCGCCTCCTCGGGGACCTCGGTCTGTCCGCGTGGCTTGCCCCAGTGGGCGCAGAGGTAGTGCGGCGCGTCCACGTCGCCGAGGCGGAACCACACCGCGACCTCCGCGCCGTCGGGCGGCACGGCGAAGAGCCCGTGGTCGCGCGCGCCCCCGCCCCCGGTGCCGAGCGGGAACGCCCACGCGCTCGCGGGCTCGACGAGTCCTGGGATGCACACCCGGACGCGTCCGAGCTGCTCGGGGTCGCGTCGGTCGACCACGTAGCCGATGTGCATGCCGAGGAGCCGCGTGTCGTCGCGCTCGAGGTCGTCGTCGAAGGTGCTCACGATCGCGCCTCGGGATCGCCCGCGCCGAGGGGTTGGCCGCCGCGGCGGTACTCCGTGATCGTTCCGCCCGTCTCTCGGTCGAGCAGATCGATCGGCTCGAGCTCGCCGTCCGGCTCGGTCGCCTCGGACTCGTTCCTATCGCCGCCCTGCTCGGGCTCGCTCGCGGCACGTGCCCCGCGACGCTCCTCGACGAGGGCACGGGCGCGTCGTCCGTTCCCGTCCCGCGTGGCCTTCACGTCGCACGTGTAGCCGGACGACGAGATCGAGTGCTTCACCGAGGTCACGTAGTAGAGCCCGGAGAGCGCGGCGGAGATCCCTCGCACCTCCACGATGCTCTTGGCTCGGAGCGTCGGGTCCCCCACGAGCTTCAGGGAGAGCTTGACGCTCGCCCGCTCGGCTCGTCGAAAGCGCGCCTGCGCCTCACGTCGCGCCTGTGCTCCGGTGGCCGCCGAGGTCGGGCGCACGGTCTCGGTGGCGTTGCGCTCGAGGACGGGCGTCTTCTCGGCACGGGTCTCCCCCGTCTCTCCATCGATGCGATCGATGACGACGGGAACCTCACCGAGCGTGTCCCGGTCGGTCGTCTCGTTGTTGGCCGACTCGTCGATGGTGGAGCGCTCGATGGGGTCCCGGCCGCGAACGTTGACCCGCGCGACGCGGCGCGTGAGGTCGGACTCGACGGTGACGCCGAGCAGGTCGCCCCGGCCCGGGTCGGCGTACCAGGTGAGGACGTGGGTCGGCGCGGCGCTCTGCCTGCGTTCGTGGAAGTGCAGGCCCCCGTCATCGACGTAGAACTCGAACTCCTCCCGAGCCGCGAGCCGCCGCAGCAACCGCGCGTCGGTCTCCGCCGTCTGCGCGATCGTGTCGAACACCTCCTCGGTGTCCTCGACGTCGACGAAGGCGCCCTCGTAGCCGTGCTCCTGGGCGACGGCTCGCGCGACCGCGGAGCGCGTGACGCCGATCCACGTCCGCGTGTGCGCCACGCGGTCCATCAGCGTCGAGAGCGCGCGGCCCTCGACGGTCAGCGTGGAGAAGCCCTTGAGCTTGCGGACGACGATCCGTCTCGGCGGCGACATGTGCCCGGGGTAGCCCCAGGAGACCTCGAGGAGCTGACCTCCGACGAGCTCGTCGCGGTCGAAGAGCGACAGGTCGTGGTTGTCGAGGGTCAGCGTGGCCTTGTCGGCACGTCGCTCCGCGTCCTCGAAGGTGAAGCTCAGGATGCGACCCGTCAGGTCCAGCCGCTCCCCCGCGGCCGCGCGCTCGTCCGGGACGACGCTCACGCGCACGCCGGGCGCGGAGCGATCTCGGACCGCGCTCACGACCGCGCCCCGAGGATGACGTCGGTCAGCACTCGGACCGACGGGACGTAGATGCGGCGCCCCAGCTCGAGCTCGACGGTCGGGTCGAAGACGGGATCGGGCTGGAAGTCGGCGATCGCCCACCAGAAGCCACACGCCCTTGGGAGCGGTGCGAAGTAGCGTCCGGCGAGCGTGAACAGCGAGTCGCCCTTGACGACGACGTGCTCGCGCGTGTCCTCGTACTCACGAAAGCGGAACGGCTCGCGCTCCGTGAGGAAGCGACAGCCGTCTGCGTCGAGCACGCCGAGCGAGGCCGAGTACCGAGATCCAACGCGCGGAGGCATCAGAGAACCCTCGAGCTCGTCGCGTCGCGCCTGCGCTCCTCGGAGCTGACGCGGACGTCGAGGATCTCCTCGAACTCGACCGTCGCCGTGTAGACGAGGACGGTGCCGTCGACGGCCAGCTCGCGGTAGCTGAACTCCACCTCGGTCAGGACCGCCTCGACGGTGAGCAGCCCGGGCCAGATGATGAGCGTCCGCGGCGGCGCGGTCTGGATCACGCCCTCGGTCCTGGCAGGCGGGACGGTGAGCGCGAGGAGGAACGCGCGGAACTCGAGGATCTCGGGGCTTCCCGGCTGCGCCTGCGCGAACCGCCGGTCGAGATGGAAATCGAGCCCTTGGAAGGTCCGGTTCCCGGTCGACTGGAACTGAAGGGGCTGGTGCGAGAGGCCCGGGACCGCGAGGCGGTTGTAGTTGACCTGGACCTTCTCGCTCAGTTGCGAGGGGTTGAAGAGCGCCTCGATGTGCTCGCCCGTGAAAACGTTCACGAGCGCGCAGCGAGGCGGTCGAGTGACGGCGGCGGAGAGCGACATCAGTAGGACGGCACCGGGGAGAAGGACCGGGCCGCGACGTCGCGGTTCGCGTCGTGGGTTACCTGGGCGAGCGTCTCGGCGTCGACCTGGAGGGCGATCTGGATCGGCGTGGGCGCGGTCCGGCGCGCGACCTCGGTGAAGGCGGCGAGCGCCGCCCCGAGGCGGTCCCCGTCGCTGGCCTGACGCCGCGCGTCGGCGGCGGCCGGGAGAACACCGTTCGCTCCACCCGGAAGCGCCACGTCCGGCCGCCTGCCGCCGCTCGCGTCCCGCAGACCGGCGGACCGCCCAGGCACGCCGCCGCCCTCGCCGGACCCTCCAGGGAGCTCGATACCGAGCATCGTCGCGAAGGGAGCAACGGTGCTGCGGATGGACTGGAGCGCGTTGCGGATGGCACCCGCCGCGTGGACGGCGGCCTCCGGGATGGTCCGAAAGAAGAAGCGCGCGATCGCCGTGGCGACCGAGACCATGGCGCGGTGGACCGCCATGACCGCGCGGACGATCGGCGTCACCACCCGGACCACGAACGTCGCCCTCTCCGCCATCCGACGGAGCACCTCGAGAACGACGATGATCTGCGCGCCCGCGAACGCCAGCACGTGCCCCAGGTCTTCCCACGAGATGTTGATGCGTCGGTTGGAGTCCTCGGACCCACGGAAGGCCGCGATGAGCCCGCCCAACGCGCGCCCGAGCCCACGGAGCGTCTCGCCGAGCGCCTTCATCGCGGGGCGAGCGACCTGCCACGTGCGGCGCGTGCCCCGGATGAGCCCGCGAGTGAACTGCGCCGCAATGCGGAACGCCCGCGCGAACCACACGATGACGCTGGCGAGCGCTCGAGCGACGCGCGTCCCGAAGGCGACGAAGCGCTCCGACGGGATGTTCGCCGCGCCCTGGGTGAAGCCGCCGAACACCTCGCCGAGCTCGGCGCCGAGCTCCTCGAACGCCACGCGGAGCTCCTTGAACACCGGCTCCGCCTCGTCGAGCGCGGTGACGAACCCAACGCTGAACCCTTCCCAGAGACGCTGCGCGCGGAACCCGAGCTGGAAGAGCGTGACCAGGAACTGCCGGACGCCCGCGTTCTCGGCGCGGTTGAGGTCGTCGCGGATCGCGCCGCTGAACCCTCCCTGCTCGAAGAGCTGTCCGAGACCGTCGAAGAACAGACGGACCTGGCTCGCGATGCGCTCGACGAAGTCACCCAGCCCGCCGAGGTTCCGCCGGAACGCGATCGCGAAGCCCGCGACCAGCCCACCCAGCGCGGCGACCGCCGCGGCGGCCGCGGCCAGCGGGACCACCACCGCGAGGAGCGAGCCGCCCAGCGCCTCGATGCCCACGGCGAGGAGCGAGATCGCGGCCTCCGCGGCGAGCGCCCCGCCGATCGCGGTGAGGATCCCTCCAGCCACCACGGAGAGCCCGGCGAAGGCGCGGCGGATCGGAGCTGGGATGCGTTGGATCGCCTGGAGCAGCCCGTTGAGCAGGTCGACGACCGTCCCGACGATGGGTCGGAAGACCTGCGCGAACGGCTCGCCCAGGACGACGGCGAGCGTCTGGAGCGTCCCGCGCAGGAGGGTGGCCTGACCGGCGAACGTGTTGAGGAGCTGCCGGCGGAACTCCCGCGCAGTCCCACCGGCGTTCCCGAGCTCCGCCCGCATCGCCGCGATGGCGTCGGCGCCGCGAAGCATCACCGGCACACCGTTGCGCATCGTCTCGTAGCTCGCGGTCATCACCGCGGTGAACGCGGCCTGCCCACGCGCCCCGAACGCGGCGTTGAGCCGGCGGTTGCGCTCCCGCTCGGACATGTCGGCGGTCGCCTCGCCGAAGTCCTGCATGATGTCGATGATCGACCGCATCCGGCCGGTGTCCTGGTCGAAGATGTCGACGATCCCAGACAGCGCTCGCTGCGCGCCGGGGACCGAGGCGAGGCGTCGGATCGACTCGCGGACCGCCGTCCCCGAGGTCGACGCGTCGATGTTCCGGTTCCGCAGTAGGCCCAGGGTCAGGAGCACGTCGTCCATCGACTGCCCGAACTGGGCCCCCGTCGCCGCGGCGCGGGACAAGCCGACCTCGAAGTCCCTCGCCTGGAAGTTGGTGAGCTGGGTGATCCTCAGCAGCCGGTCGGTGACGCCCGCCGCCTCGTTGGCGCCGAGCGAGTAGGCGTTGAGCGTCCCGACGACCGCGTTCGCGGCTCCCTGCACGCCGAGCTGCCCCATGGATCCCGCCGCGAGGTCGAGCACGGGCTGAAGGGTCCGGGTCGCGGCCGTCGCGCGCTGTCCCGCGGTGGCGAGCGCGGTCAGTCCCGCCACCGCCTCGTCGGGAGAGAACTGTGTGTCCACGCCGGCCTGAATGGCGGCTTGCCGGAGCGCGGCAAGGTCTGTCGCCGATGCCCTGCTCACCGCGCCGACCGCGGCGATGCCCTGCTCGAAGCGCCCCGCCGCGGCGGCGAGCGCAACCCCTCCTCCGAGCGTGGCCGCGCCCGCAGTGAAGACCGCCATACCGAGCGCCATCCGGCGGAAGGCTCCGTCTATGCGAGTCGCGCCTCCGGTCACGCGGGAGTCGAGCGACCGGAAGCGGCGCTCGAGACGGCCCATCGTCCCCGACGCGAGGTCACGCGCCGTGAACACCATCCCGAGCCCGAGTCGATTGAGCGCCACGCTACTTCCCCTTCGACGCCTTCTCGATCGCGTCGGCCTCGCGCTGCCGTTGTTCGCGGACGCGCCGCACGAACCACGAGTGGTCGGCGACGCTCATGTCCAGCACCTGGTCGTAGGTGACGTTCAGGCCGCTCCCGCCGTGCTGGCGCCAGAGGAGGTCGAAGACCCCTTCGCGCCACTCTTCGAGCGAGACCGGTTCGAAGATCGCGACTTCCTGCGCGCCTTCCGCTGCCCGCCCGGGAGAAAGAAGCCGCGGTCGAAAGGGAGCTCCACCTCGACCTTC
>JAUHYN010000576.1 GCA_030426505.1 bacterium
GGAGGGCCTCGACGCGCAGCTCCTCACCGAACTCGAGAACGCGGACATCCGCTACCTCGCGATCCTCTCCGACGGGACCTTCTACGTCGTCGGCCTGGACGGAGCGATTCGAGTCCTCCAAGCCGGCGGTTGACTCCCCGCACCGCTTCGTCGCGAATCGGTGGATAGATGGCCGGCCTCGGCAGCGGCGGGCGCGCGAGCGCGCTCGGGATCGAGATCGGCGTCGCGATCGTGGGCGGCCTCGTCGCGGGCTACTGGGCGGACGGCCGCTTCGGCACGTCGCCCTGGCTGACGCTGTTCGGCTTCGGCTTCGGGACCCTCGTGGCCGGGCGCTGCATCTGGCGCGCCGCGCAGGAAGCCGCGAAGGAGGACTGAGTGCTCTCGAACGTACTGCTCGTGCATGTGTTGCGGCTGTCCTCGGCCGTGCTCGGCGCGATCACCGGCCTGATCTGGATCATCTGGGGCCAGGACCCGGCGCTCGGGTTCATCACCGGCGGCGTCCTCATGGTGTTCGACGGCGTCGCGCTGATCTTCCTGGTCGGGCGCCTCCTCGACCCGGGCGTCTCCGGCGCCACGAAGGGCTTCTTCACGCTCGTGCTGGTCGGAAAGCTCACGATCGTCGCGGGTTTGCTGTGGGCGTCCCTCTCGGTATGGGCGGTCCACGAGCTCGGCTTGCTCGTCGGGTTGGGGATCGGCCTGATGCTCCTCGTATTGGGCGTGAACCGCGGATCCACGTCGCAGGAGGGCCTCGACGCCATCCGCGAGGCCGAGCAGCGCATCGCGCAGGAAATGGGAGACAACGAGGACGAACTGCGTTAGGTGGCGGGCGCGATGCCCGAGCACACCAGTTGGCTGAACTTCGTCCCCGGGTTCCACGCGCTGGAGCACGCCATCGAGGGCTTCGGCCCGGGCTGGCTCTTCAAGGATCCGGTGCATGTGCAGCACATCGCTGCGCTGCTCCTGGTCATCCTCGTGATGCTCCTCTTCGCGCTCTCGGCGCGGGCCGGACTGAAGCGCGCCGGCGGCGACATCCTCCCGGACGGCTCGCTCACCTCGCGCAACCTGGTCGAGCTGATGATGGAGGGGCTGCTCTCGATCATGCAGTTCACGATGTCCCGCCAGGCGGCCATCCGGCACTTCTGGATCATCGGGCCGCTCGCGTTCTTCATCCTGTTCTCGAACCTGTTGGGGCTGGTGCCGGGCTTCCTGCCGCCCACGGAGAACTTCAACACGACGTTCGCGTGCGGGACGATCGTGTTCATCTACTACAACTTCGACGCGTTCCGTCGCCTCGGCATGGGCCACATCGCGCACATGGCGAACCCGGTCGGCGAGCCGTGGGGCTGGTTCCTCGCGCCGCTGTTCCTCCCGGTCGAGATCATCTCGCACTGCATTCGCCCGGTGAGCCTCTCGGTTCGTCTGCTCTGCAACATCGCGGGTGACCACCTCGTGCTCGGCGTGTTCGTCGGCATCTTCCCGCTGCTCCTCCCGATCCCGTTCGTGGCGCTCGGGACGTTCGTGGCGCTGGTGCAGGTGTTCATCTTCATCCTGCTCTCGTGCGTGTACATCGGTGAGGTCGAGGCCAACGTCGAGCACCACGAGCACGCGCACGGCCACGGCCACGGCCACGACGGAGCCGCGGCGCACTAACACTCTCTTGAAAGGAACGTCGTTCCTCGCTCTCGACGAATCGCGATGGGTCGGTTGGTAGAGAGAAGGTAGAGGCAGCGAGGCGAACGAGCCGAGGGCGACGATCGAAAAGGAAACAACGAAATGAAGAAGTTCATCACCACCATCACCACTCTCCTCGCCACGCTCCTCGTCGCGGCCCCGGCCTTCGCCCAGAGCGGCGGCGGCGGCGGCGCCAAGGACTACGTTGGCTACGTCGCGCTCGCCGCGGCCCTCTGCATGGGCCTCGGCACGTTCGGCGGCGCGCTCGGCCAGGCCCGTACGGCCGCGGCCGCCCTCGAGGGCATCGCGCGCAACCCGCAGGCCGCGCCGAAGGTGCAGACGCCGATGATCATCGCGCTCGCGATGACCGAGTCGCTCGTCCTCTTCGCGCTCGTCATCGCGTTCTTCCTCCAGGGGAAGATCGTCGCGCTGTAAGTCAGAACCGTCGGCGCGGTCCTCGGACCGCATCGTCGAGGTGAAGCGGGTTCGACCTTCGCGGGTCGTGCCCGCTTCGTCGTTTCGGGGCTATCGACGTCGCGCGATCCCGAGGAGCAGGACGAACAGCAGCGCGAGCTTCGCGTCGCCGCGCGACGCTGCGGTCCCGCACCCGCACCCCGACGTGTCCTCGCCCGGCTCCCGCGCCGACGCGCGGACCGCGAGGTTCCCGGTCGCGCCGAGGTCGTGGTGGTGGCCGTTCCACGCGACGCCGTCCGCAGTCCCGCGCGTGCGCCACACGAACACCACGCCGGTGCGCGTCACCGCGACGAGCTCGAGGAGGCCGTCGCCGTCGAGGTCTTCCACGACCGGGGTGCCGAGCACTTCGTCGCCGGTGAGCTTCGGGTAGCCGGGTGGGCGCGACCCATCGAACGCGACGGCGCGGAGTCGATCCGACGCCCCGAACACGATCTCCGGCCGGCGATCGCCGTCGAGGTCGGCGAGGAGGACGTCCAACTCGCCGCCGCCGCCGGTGGCGCGGGGGAAGCCGCGGTCGAAGTCGCCGTCCACGTCGTACGACGCGATCGCGTACTCGGCGGAAATCGCGGGCGCGAGGCCCTCGAGGGTCGCGGTCGACGCGAGGGGGAGCACGACGCTCGGCGCTTCGTTCGCGATGCGCCCGATCGCGAGGAGGTTCGAGGCGCCGACGAGCGGGGGGCCGTCGAGTTCCAGATCGCCGCCGTTCGGGCGGGCGGTGGTCACGGCGCGCGCGCCGGAGTCGATCTGGACCGCGGCGCCGCCGAGCACGGGCGCGACGATGTCGAGGCGGCCGTCGAGGTCGAGGTCTCCGAGCGCCGCGGAGGGCGCGAAGAAGGCCGGCGGCGCGAAGACGTCGGGCGTGGGCAGTCGCAGCGGCGCGCCTTCGGCGAGGGTGCCGTCGCGCTCGAACACGTAGACCTGCGTGGCGGTGACCGCGACGATCTCGGGCGCGCCGTCGCCGTCCACGTCGCCGATCGCGGGCGTCCCCGCCGCGCCGTCCAGCGTCTGCGGCCAGCCCTCGCGCATCGCGCCGTCCTGCCCCCGCACCTCGAGGTCGAAGCCGCGCGTCGTGAGGATCTCGAACGCGCCGTCAGCGTCGAGATCGAAGAGCGCAGGTGAAGACGTCGCGCCGAGATCGGTGGGCGCCAGGATCGACTCGGACGCGCCGTCGCTCGTCGCGAGCGTGAGGGATCCGCCGAGGCCGCGGGCGACGATCGTCGGGCCGTCGCTCGTGCGGGCCGCGGAGGGGGTCGCGAAGATCGGATCCGACGTGGCGATCTCGAGCTTCCGTTCACCGCGTGCGTCGATTGCGATCAACGCGCCGTCCACGGTTCCCACCACGATCTCCATCTGACCGTCGTCGTCGAGATCCAACACGCGCGGGCCGCCGACGACGCCGGCGCCGAGGCGGATGGGGAACGCGGGGAGCAACGTGAGGTCGCGGTGGACGGCGAACACGCGCCGGGTCGAAGCGGCGACGACCTCGCCGTCGCGTGTGCGCCGCGTCGAGAGCGTGACGGTCACTTGGTAGTCGCCGTACGCGCGCGCTGCGCCGGCCGAGTCCGCGAAGAGGCCCGCGAGGTCGAGCTCGGCGGCGACGTCAGCGGACACGCTCAGGATGCCGCTCCCCAACGTGACGAACGCGTCGAGCCCGGGGGCCGCTCCGGTCGCGGCGGCGATCGTCCACGCGACGCTCTCGCCCGCGCGCACTTCGACGTCGCCGGTGATCAGGAGTCGGTCGGTCGCGGTCGGATCCACGATCGAGAACCACGCGGGCGCGGTGAAGCGCGCGTCGCCCGGGACGTCGCGGCGGACGAGCGCCTCCATCGCGGCGAGCGCGTCCACGCGGCCGGAGCCGGTGACCTCGTCCCAGCCCCGGAGCGTCGCCTCCGACGGTGACAAGGCGCCGGCTTCGGGTTCGGGCGGTCGGACGTCTTCGGCGGTGGCGGTGAGGAGCAAGCGCAGCGGCCCGACGCCGAGCTCGAACGGTGCGACGCCGCGGGTCGGGATGCCGAGCGCCGGCGAGCGGAGCAGGGCCGCGACGCCCGCGACGAGGGCAGCGCCGCGGTCGTCGCACCGCGCGGGGGCTGCGATCGCGAGGGACGCGCCGAAGCCCGCGCACGGATCCGGCGCGAGGGAAGTCGTGGCTTCGCGAGGATCGATGGCGTCGTAGCCGAGGCCGCCCACGAAGAGGACGCGCTCGGGATCCCACACCACGGGGCGCCGTCGATCCGCGCGGCGGCCGCTCGTGGAGATGATGAACACGCCGTCCTCGAGCGCGGCGTCGGTCGCGGCGGCGAGGCGCGCGGTGCCGTCGAGGGCCTCGGCGAACGAGGCGACGATCGAGGCGCGCTGAGCGGTCGCGTACTCGAGCGCGCGCGCGAGGACGTCGCCGAAGGTCTGTCCGCGGCGCGTGACGCGCATCGGGAGGAGGCGGCACGAGGGGCAAGCGCCCGCGCCGCCGACGCCGTTGTTGGCGGTGGCGGCGATCGTGCGCGCGGCCTGGGAGGCGCCGGAGTCGACGCCGGGATCGTTGTCGTCGTCGACGTGATCCCACCCGGCGATGTCATCGACGTAGCCGTCGTCGTCGTCGTCGACGCCGTCGGAGAAGACGCGCAAGAGATCTTGCGGATCGAGGAGCCCGTTGCCGTTCACGTCGCCGAGGTCCTCGCGCAATAGGAGCGTCCGATCGATCACGCGGTCGATGGTCGGCGCGATCGTGCCGGTCGCGCTCGTGTAGTCGCGCACGTCGAAGGCGCCGTCTCCGTTCGCGTCGTGGCTCGCGCTCACGGAGCTGGTGGCGGGGATGGGGAGCTCGCCCGGATCGAGGGCCCAGCGCGCGACGAGGTCCGGATCGTCCCAGTCGACGCCGTCGGCGAGCGGCGCGACGACGACGTCGGGGTGGCCGGTCGTCCAGGCCCACGCGCGATCGACGGAGGCCCCGACGCGCTCTTCGCCCACGCCCGCCGCGCACTCGGGGACGAAGCCGTACAGCCCGTGCTGGCCGGCGCACCCGTCCGCGGTGGCGCGCGGCGCGTACGCCGGGTCGTCCGGCATCGCCTCGACCCGCGCGAACGCCTCCGCCGGCAGATCCGTGCGCGCGGGGGGCCAGTTCGGGTTGAACGCGATCGCGGTGAGCGTCACGGCCGTCAGCGCGGAGCCGAGCACGGGGGGATCATGCTTCGAATGCGCGACGTGGTGAAGCGTCGGGTCGCGCGGTCACGGATCGGCCATTTGCGTGCGTGGGCTCGGACGTGCGAGCGCGCCGACGATCAGCAGCGCGCCGGCCGAGAACAGAAGGGCGACGCGCGTCGTGCCGGGGAGATCGGACCACTCGACGGCGAAGCGGAGGAGCGCGATCCCGAAGAGCCCGACGGACAGGATCCTCGGCGCGCCACCCCGGAGCGGCCACAGCGCGCCGCCCATCACCGCCCACGCGACGATCAGCCACGCGCCGGCGCCGAAGATCGAGGCCAGCCCCGTCGACACGATCGCGAGCGCGAGCGCGCCCGAGAGGACGTGGAACGGGAGCCGGTCCTCGCGCGGCGCGACGCGCCCGAGGACGAACGCGAGCAAGGCGACCGGCGCCGCGATCGAGATCCACTGTCCGAGGTCGCGACTCGTCCGCGCGCCCCACAG
>JAUHYN010000577.1 GCA_030426505.1 bacterium
TCCTGGCGTCGGTCATGTTCGGCATCGGCGCGGTCGGTGTCGTGGTTCGTCGCAACCCGCTGGTGATGTTCATGTGCATCGAGCTGATGCTCAACGCCGTCAACATCACGTTCGTGGCGTTCGCGCGGGAGCTCAACGACATCGGCGGACAGGTGATCGTGTTCTTCGTCCTCGTCGTCGCCGCGGCAGAGGTCGTGGTCGGTGGCTTCGACGGCGACGGCCACAAAGACTTCGCGTTCCAGGTGCGCGAGGGCGTCGACACGTCCGCGTACTTCGGGCGCGGCGACGGGACGTTCGAGAAGACGATCGTCGAGAAGAACTTCGGCAACCACTCGACGTCGATGGGCATGGCCGCGGCCGACGTCGATCGCGACGGCAAGGACGACCTGATCTTCAACAGCGACGGCTCCGCCGATTACTACAAAGCGGGCGAAGGGCTCTGGTACCGGTGGACGGGCAAGCGCTGGAAGGGGATGCAGAAGGACTTCAGCCACCGCATGGCCTACGGCGGGACGTTGGCGGCGGGGGACCTCGACGGCGACGGCTACCCGGAGATCGCGGTGGGCGGGAACGCGAGCGTCCCGTTCGGGACGTACCACTGCGACAACCTCCTCTACGGACAGATTCACGACAACGCGCGCGGGAAGATCGCGAAGAGCGCGATGGCGGTGGTCGCGAACTTCGCTCTGAAGCACTACGGGCGCGCGAACGCGGACGAGCAGCCGAACCCGGAGCGGTTCACCAAGCGCTGCCTCGGCGGCGACAACCTCCAGTACGTGATCGCCGACGTGGATCGCGACGGGCACCAGGACATCGTCGTGGCGGGCTCGTCCGGGTTCCTCGGTCGGCGCGAGATGCCGGGCGAGGCGCACTACAGCTTCGCGATCCTGAGGAACGTGGACGGCACGGGGAAGAACTTCGTGACGTGGGAGAACGTGGGGATGGGTTCGGACGGGCGCGCCGGTCACAACTTCGGCGACAGCACGAACACCGGCGCGGGGAACGTGGACCTACCGAGCATCGCGGTCGGGGATCTCAACGGCGACGGGTGGCCGGAGATCTTCGTGCAGGGGCACCGGCGCGACTGGGAGAAGAACCCGGGCGGGTACAAGTTCGACACGCTGTTCTTCGTGAACCAGGCCGACGGGACGTGGGTGTGGGCGGACGACGTCCTCGGGATCGAAAAGGACTTCGGCGAAGGCGGCGGCGTGATCGCGGACTTCGACGGCGACGGGCGCAACGACCTTCTGGTGTCCGGCGCGACGGAGCCGTTCCACTCGAACGGCAACAACCCGGCGGATCGCAACACGCCGGAGACGATCGTGACGCACGTGTTCGCGGGGCGCGCGCCGCAATAGCTCACTTCTCCTCGGTGCGCGCGCGCCAGTCGTCCCAGCTGACGATCTCTTGGCGGAACGTCGCGTGACAGCCGGTGCAGACGGAGACGGTCTCGGACAGCGCGGCGAGGACGCCGGTGCGATCCTTGGCGTCGGCGGCCCCGAGGATCTGGTTCGCGGTCTCGTGAAAGCGGAGCGCCTGCTCGGTGAAGCCTTCGGCGCCGCGGCCCATCATCTCGCACTGGTGTTCGGTCGAGGCTGAAGCGGCGATCGGTTCGGCGGCGGCGCGCACCGCCGCGAAGTCGTCCGTCGCGAGCGCGGCGACGACGCCCTGCACGACCTCGAGGTGCGATCGCATCTGCGCGCGGTGGTGGTTCGCCATTCGCGGCGGCATCGGGACGGCGATGCGGCCGTCCATCCGCGCGAGCTCGTCGTGCGGTGAGGCGGGCTGGGAGGTCGCGTGGGCGTTCGGTTGGGAGGCCGGCGCCTCGGGCGTCTTCGTTTCAGAGGCTCGGCAGGCGGTGACGGCGCTCGCGAGCGCGGCGACGGCGGTGAGCAGGCTTCGTCGCGCGTTCACGCGGCCTCCCGTTCCCATGAATCGATCGCGGTGGTGAGCGCGTTCAACGCGTCGATCACCGTCGTGCGGCGGTCCGCGGGGAGCGCGGCGAAGACGGCGTCGAAGCGCGCGCGGCTCTTGGCGTCGACGCGCTTGGCGAGGCGGCGGCCCTTCGCGGTGAGTTGGACGCGGCGGGCGCGGCGATCCTCGACGTCGATCGCGCGGACCACGTGGCCGGCGCGTTCGAGGCGCGAGCACAGTCGGGCGACGTTGCTCTTGTCGAGGGCGAGGGCGTCGGCGAGGTCGTTCTGCGTCGGCGGGGTGTCGGCGCCGAGGATCACCAGGAGCGCGTGCGCGGTCGCGGGCGGGAGCGCGGCGCCGCACGGCGTTCGGTCCGGGGCGAGCAGGCCGAACCGGCGGACGAAGTCTTGGACGGAGGCGCGGAGGGCTTCGGGTCCCACGCCGGCAGCTTCGCCTCGATTAGTTGCAAACGCAACCAATTGAGCGCGCGGCAGAATGTCGCGGTGCGTCGGTGACCGGTGTCACCGGATCGGACGAAAAGAACGACGAAGAACCACGAAGTCGGCCTTTGTCGTCACAGATCCCCTGGTTCTATCATTTGAATTCGGATGGACCTTCGCCTGCCCGCCCTGATCGCGCTGACCTGCGCGGCGTGTGTCCCCGCGGGCGAGAGCCGCTACATCGCGAGCATCGACGACGTGGACGGCCACGTCCCGATGACCCCGCGCGACGGGGGCACCGAAGTCCCGCCGCGCGACGCGGGCGACGACACCCCGCCGCGCGACGCCGGTCCCGCGGGCGGCGTGGACGGCGGCTTCCGCGACGCCGGCATGCGCCCGCCGCGCGACGGCGGCCCGCGCCCGGATCTCGGCCCCGCCGATCCCGGCCCGTTCGGTTTGATCCGCGAGGACCCCGGCATCCCGGGCATGTACCTCGGCGGCATCGGCGTCGAGGACTTCGACGAGGACGGCGACAACGACGTCGTCATGTTCGGCTTCTGGGGCGCCGGCCACTCCGACGGCATCAACTGCTCCGGCTCGATGGAGGGCCGCTACTACGAGAACGTCTCGACGATGGGCGGCCCCACGCAGTTCACGCTCGCGAACACCTGGCCGAACCAAGGCGTGTGCGAAGCGTCCGTCGCGACCGGTGACTTGAACGGCGACGGGCACCGCGACTTCGTGGTGCAGATCAGCGTCGAGCGCGACACGCTCGCGTACTTCGGCGACGGCAACGGCAACTTCTCGACGATGCCGATCGAGCCGGGCTTCGGCGTCCACTCCAACTCATCGGGCATGGCGATCGCGGACATCGATCAGGACGGCTCCGACGACGTCGTCTTCAACGCCGACGGCTACGCCGACAGCTTCGGCGGCGCGGGCTCCGGGCTCTGGTACCGCTTCAACGGCGCCGGCTTCACGAAGATGCAATCGAACTTCCCGCACCAAATCGTGTACGGCGGGACGATCGCCGCCGGCGATCTCGACGGCGACGGCTACCCGGAGATCGCGATCGGCGGCAACGCGGCCGTCCCGTTCGGCGACTACTTCTGCGGCAACGAGCTGTACGGACAGATCCACAAGAACACCGCCGGCACCTTCGGGCGCGACTACTGGACCGTCATCCCGAACTACGCGCTGCGCTTCCACGGCCGCGACTCCGTCAACACCGCCCCCGACCCGATGCGCACCGGCGACTTCTGCGCGGGCGGCGACAACCTCCAGTACTGGATCGGCGACCTCGACAACGACGGGACGAACGACATCGTCTCCGCGGGCTCGGGCGGCTTCGGCGGCCGCGTCGGCCCGCAGTACCCGGGCCGCACGCACTACTCGATCGCGATCCTGAGGAACGTCACCGGGACCGGCCTCGACTACGTGACCTGGGAGAACACACACATCGGGCCGAACGGCCTCCCCGGTCACCTCGGCGGCGACGAGACGAACAGCGGCGTCGGCAACGTGGACCTCCCGTCGATCGCGGTGGGCGACCTCAACAACGACGGCTGGCCGGAGATCGTGGTGCAGGGCCACCGCCGCCACCTCGAGGACCGCTTCGCCGAGTACATCTTCCAGGACTTCCTGATCCGGAACCTCGGCAACGGCGACTTCGAGTGGGTGACCGACGCCATCCCGATGCCCGCGCCGATCGCCGAGTGCGGGAACGTCATCGCGGACCTGAACCGCGACGGGAAGAACGACCTCATCATGTGCGGCGCCGAGCGCCCCTGGCACTCCAACGGCGCGAACCCGGGCGACTTCAACGACGCGTCGTCGATCCGGACCTACGTGTTCCGGCAGCCCTGAGTCTCGGACCGTCCCAGATCGAAACCGCGGATCGCGTCAGCGCGATCAATCCGTCTAGTACCCGCCCATTCGTCACGCTAATGTTTCGTGATGGTCATCCGCGGCGGGCGCGCGCTCGTCTCCGTCTCCCTCTTCACCGTCGTCGTCGCTTGTAGCGGCACCGACGAGGGACCGACGCCCGGGCCGAGCGACGCTGGCGTCTCGGACGGCGGATCATCGACGCGCTCCGACGGCGGAGGCGCGGACGCAGAGCCGCGCGACGCCGGGTTCGAACCCATCGAAGCGACCGTCGTGATCCACGAGATCATGTATCACCCGCCGGACAGCGCCGGCCTCGCGGAGTTCCTCGAGCTGTTCAACGCGACCGACGCGGCCGTCGAGTTGAGCGGGTGGCGCGTCAACGGGATCGGCTTCACGTTCCCGACCGCGACGATCGAACCCGGCGCGTACCTCGTGATCGCGGAAGACGCCGCCGCGTTCGAGCTCGCGTACGGCTTCGCGCCGGACTTCGTCACCGACGGCACGCTGCGCAACAGCGGCGAGGAGCTCCAGCTCCGCGATCGAATGGGCGCCGTCGTGGACCGCGTCGTCTACTCCGATCGGCCGCCGTGGCCGGTGACCGCGGACGGCGAAGGCCCGTCGCTCGAGTTGGTCGATCCTCGGCTCGACCGCGCCGACGTCCGGTCGTGGCGCGCGGGTGGGCCTTCGCCGCGCGCCGCGAACACGGTCGCGCAGTCGGAGGTGTTGCCGTGGGTCGCGACGGTGACCGCGCCGCGCGCGCCTGCGCCGGACGCGCCGATCGAAGTGTCCGCGACGATCGAGGACGCGACCGCCGCGAACCTCGTCGTGCGGATCGGCTTCGAAGCTCCGACGACGCAACCCATGACCGCGAGCGGTACGACGTTCACCGCCCAGATCGCCGGCCAGCCCGCGGGGACGTTGGTGCGCTATCGGGTCGAGGCCACGGGCGGCGGCGGCGCCGCGACGTGGCCCCGCGCCGGCGACAGCGTCACGTGGGACGGGACGGTCGTGGCCGATCCCAGCGTTTCGTCCGAGCTCCCGATCTTCGCGTGGTTCATGGCGCCGGACGACTACCAGGTCGCGCGCGAGTCGTGGTTCCTCGACGACCTCCACCCGGCCGTCTTCTACATCGACGGCGTGTTGTTCGACGCCGTGCGCGTGCGCATCAAGGGCGACAGCTCGCGCCAGTACTCGAAGAACCACTGGAAGGTGAAGCTGCCGCGCGGCCACCTGCTCGAGATGCCGGCGCGCTTCATGGCGCCGGTCGATCAGTTCAACCTGCAGTCTTCGTACGCCGACAAGTCGTACGTGCGCGACATCCTCGCGTACCGCACGTGGGGCCTCGCGGGGATGCCGGCCAACGCGGCGTTCTCCGTGCGCGTGCAGCAGAACGGTGAGTTCTTCGGGCTGTACGTCTGCGTGGAAGACATCGATCGGGACTTCCTCGTGCGCAACGGCATCGACGACGAGGGCGCGTTCTACGAGGCAAACGGCGACGGGAGCCCGCTCGGGCTCGGCGAGATCGAAGACTTCTACGAG
>JAUHYN010000578.1 GCA_030426505.1 bacterium
CGGGGGACGTCCCCTCGGGCCGGACGACGCCCGCGGTGGGCGCGCTCGGCGACGACGTCTACCTCTTCGGCGGCGTCCGCGACGACTTCGCGACGTTCCAGAACACGTTCTTCGACGACACCTTCGTCTTCGACACGACGACCGGCGTGTGGACGGAGCTTTCCCCCGCGACGCAGCCGCCGGCCCGGACGTTCGCGGCGGGCGCCGCTCACCCCGGGCGCGGCGTCCTCGCGGTCTTCGGCGGCTCGGTCTTCGATCCGACGTTCCAGGTCTTCAGCGTGTTCGACGACCTGTGGGTCTACTCGCCGGCCGACGACACGTGGACCGAGATCCTCGCGGACAACGTCGGGCCCGACGCGCGCTCCGGCGCGTCGATGTGGGCCGACGGCGACAAGCTCTACGTCTTCGGCGGCATCACGCAGTTCTTCCAGTTCCGGAACGACCTGTGGTCGTACGACTTCGGCACGAACCTGTGGACGCTCCTCAGCCCCGACGGCGCCGCGGGCGCCCCGCCCGGACGTCACGTCGCGAGCGCGGGCCAGGTGCTCAAGCAAGGCAAGTTGACACTGTACGGCGGCGAGGCGCTCGACTTCACGACGTTCGAGTTCGTGATCCTCGAGGACGTCTGGCAGTACGACGTCGTCGCGCAGCAGTGGACGAACGCGACGCCGCCCCCCGCGAAGGACCTCCCGCTCCACCGCAACTACGGCGCCGCCGCGCAGATCGGCCAGCACCTCTACATCCACGGCGGTGACATCCCCGGCGGCTCGTCGGACTGCGGCGCGCCGTTCCCGCAGAACGTCTCCGACGAGGTCTGGGCGTTCCACCTCGTGCAGAAGCGGTGGCGTCAGCGCGCAGTGAGCGGCGTCGTCCCGCTCAAGCGCAGCGCATCGGCGGCGGTCGACGGCCGCATGTACATCTTCTCCGGCTGGGACTTCCAGTGCGACGGGGGCGTCGGACCGGGGCAGGTCTTCAATACCGACGTCTTCGTTTACGACAACGACTGATCAGCGGCGCGTTTGGATGAAGGCGGCGATGTCGGCGACCTGTTGATCGGTCAGGCGCTCGCGTCCGAACGACGGCATCCACTGTCCGGGTTGGCGTGAGCCGCGGAGGAGGCCGTTGCCCTCGCGGACCTTCTTCGCGATGTCGGCGACGGAGCTCTTCTCGAGCGTGGGCGCGATGCCGGCGCCGCCGTTGGGGTGACAGGAGTGGCAGGCCGCGAAGAACAGCGGTCGGCCGCGGTCGGCGTCGCCGCCGCGGAACTCGGGGCGGTCGTAGTCGTTGTTGGGTACCAGGCCGGTGTCGAGATCCGGGCGCGCCTTCTTCTTCGGCGAGAGCGACTTCAGGTAGGCGGCGAGGGTGATCTTGTCCGCGCCCTCGAGGCCGTCGGTGCCCATGAAGAGCTTCACGCACTCGTCGACCGCCTCGTTGAGCGTCGCGAACGACTTGCGCTTGGTGTCGCCGCGCCAGTAGCCGCGCTTCGCGACGCCGAACAACGTGTGCCCGGCGCGGACGAGGCCGTCGCCGGCGTTCTCGTCCTCGACGGTCGCGTGGCAGTGCGCGCACGAGACGCCGCGCGTGCCGATGCCCGCGTCGTTGAAGACCTTCCGCCCCGCGTCGGCTTCTCCGTAGGAGGCCGCGAGGACCGACAACATCGCCGTCGTCACCCAGCTCATCGCGGCCGATCCATACAGGCGTGCGGCGACCGAGGACAACCGACGGTCGTCAGTAGCGGAGGAGGCGGGACAAATGTTTCGCCTCCCACTTCCGGGCGCGCTCGAAGTCTTCGAACTTGCGCTCGTCGGCGTTGAAGGCCGGCGTGTGGACCTCCCGGCGCCCGCTGGGGTGCTCGGGCGCGCCGTGAACCTCGTGCAGCATCTCGTGGAAGACCACCGACGCCACGAAGTAGGCCGGCACGAACGCCTGGTCGAGCGCGGGGTGGATGCGGATGATCTTGGTCTCGTCGCAGTAGGAGCCGAGCCGCATCGACCGGCGCTTCTGGTTCTTCAGCGCGCGCGACCAGGTGATCCGCGCGGTGATCCGATCCTCGAAGTAGCGCTGGTTGAGGTCCGCGAACATCGCCTCGAGGTCATGCACCTCGCCGTGCGGCTGCAGGATCGCCTCGCGCGCGGGCCGCTTCACGACGTCGCGGTGCGCGTCGATGTACGCGTCGATCAGGTGGTCCTCGCGCGCGTCGGTCTTCTGCCCGGTCACGTAGCGCGCGGCGGCGCGGAGGACGTCTTCGGGCGCGTCCTCGAAGATGGTGTGGATGCGGAAGTACACGACGCCGCGCCGGTGCCGGCAGGAGATCATCGTGGAGCGGTTCTTGGTCAGCGTGACCATCGTCCGCGGCCCCAGCACTCCGCGCACGATCTCCTCGATCCGGCGCTTCCCCCGAATGGTCGGCTCCGGCACGGGACGCGCCTCCGAGCCCGAGCCCGAATCCGTCTCCGACGCCACGACCGCGTCGGCCACCTCGACCCGCGCCTTCACCGGCAACGGCAGCGCCATCTGCGCCGCGCGGGGCACCGGTGCCGGTCGTCGCCGCCGCGCGGGGCGATCCCGCCCCTCGGGCGCGCCCGACGCAGCCAGTCCGAAATCGAGCTGATCGCTCACGTTACCCCTCCTTCATAGCGCAATCGATCCGCGAGTTCGATCCCCGAACGCGCGGTCGCGCTGGCGACGGGCGTTTCGGCTCGCTATGGTCGAACCCGACCCGTGGAGGCCCAGCTGAAAAGCGCGCTGCTCGACGTCGCGCGACGCTCCGTATCGGCGGCGGCCCGCGGCGACGCGACCGTCCTCGAGCGGCCGACTGCCCCGATCCTCGAGGAGCCGCGCGGCGCCTTCGTCACGCTGCACACCGCCGAGGGCGCGCTGCGCGGGTGCGTCGGGACCACCGCCGCCCACCGCCCGCTCTTCGACACCGTGGTCGAGATGGCGCGCGCGGCGGCGCTCCGCGATCCGCGGTTCGATCCGGTCCACACCGAAGAGGTCGACGACCTCGAGATCGAGATCTCGATCCTGAATCCACTCGAGCGAATCCATTCGATCGAAGACGTCGAAGTCGGCCGGGACGGCCTCGTCGTCGAGGGGAGGGGGCGGCGCGGGCTGCTCCTTCCGCAGGTCGCCTCCGAGCGCGACTGGTCGCCCGAGGTGTTCGCGGCGATGACGTGCGAGAAGGCGGGGCTGCCGCACGACGCGTACCTCGGAGACGACGTCGCGCTCTTCCGATTCTCCACCGAGTCCTTCAAGAGTTAGGCGCCGGGAAGTCGGAATCAGGGCCGGGGGGTGCGAACTCCAATTCGTGCCGTCACTCGGCGCGGGTCGCGGCGCCCATCTCGTTGAGGGCGACGCCCGGCTTGTCGCGGCGGGCGCGGAAGCCTTCGAGCTCGCTGGTGCAGCTCGGGCAGCGGACGGCCTTGAACGCGATCGTCTCCAGGCAGAAGGGGCACTTCTTGTTCACCGGCTCCTCGGGCGCGGACGTCTCGCCGCCGGCTTCGACCTCCATCTGGCGCTCGAGGCGTTGGATGAGGCGCACCACCAAGAACATCACGAGCGCGACGACCATGAGCGCGATGCAGTGGTTGATGAACGAGCCGTAGTTGAGCGTCACGGCGCCGGCGGCCTTCGCCTGGGCGACGGTGTCGAACACGGTCTGCCCGTCGTTGCCGGGGCGGAGCACGATGAAGCGTTGCGTGAAGTCGACGTTGCCCACGAGCAACCCGACCGGCGGCATCACGAGGTCTTCGACCGCGGACTTCACGACCGTCGTGAACGCGGCGCCCACGGTGAAGCCGATCGCGAGGTCGGTGATGTTTCCGCGGATGGCGAACTGTTTGAAGTCGGACAGGAAACCCATCGCGGCGGGACGATAGCAGCCCTCGCGCGAGGAGCGGTTGCGCGTCCCGTCAGGCCGAGCTCTCAGCGACCAGCGGGCAGCCGGCAGCTCCTCGGTGCGACGCGTCAGCGCCTGATTCGATCGGGAGATCTTGCTGCGGACTGGAGGCTATTTGCTGCGGACTCCTAGGCGGCGCGGGGCGCCTTGGGCGATTCGGTCGCGGGCGCCTTCACCTGCGCGCGGCGCGTGAGGCCGTCGACCGGGCGCATCCGCGACGCGGCCCAGGCCGGGATGATCGCGGCGAGCGTCGCGAGGATCATCGCGCCCACGCACACGCCGATGATCTCGTGCGTGCGCACGACGATCGGGAGGTGCTCGAGGTAGTAGACGCGCGGGTCGAGCTTGAGCCCGTACTCCTCGAGCACGGCGCACACCGCGAGCCCGAGCCCGACGCCGACCGCACAGCCGACGAGCCCGATGATCTGGCCGTCCAACAGGAAGATGCGGCGGATCGACTTGTTGGTCGCGCCGAGCGCTTTGAGGATCGCGACCTCGCGGTCCTTCTCGAGGATGAGCAGGATCAGCGTCGCGAGGATCATGAACGACGCGACCACCACGATGAAGAACAGCACGATGCTGATCAGCACCTTCTGGCTCCGCACCGCGCCGAAGATGCCGCGGTTCGTGACCGACCAGTCCTTCACGTCGTAGGCGAGCGGGTCCTCGGGATCGAGCTGCCGGGCCGCCATGAAGACGGTGTCCTTCGACTCGAACGGGTTCTTCGTCCAGACCTCGAGGCCGGTGACGTTCTCGTAGAGGCGGAAGAACGCCTGCGCCTCCGCGAGGTCGATGAAGACCATCCGCGAGTCGAACTCGAACATCCCGGAGTGGAAGACGCCGACCACCTCGAAGCTCTTCGTGCGCGCCTGCCCGCCCTTGCCGCCGTACGGTGAGACGATCGAGATGACGCCGCCGGGCTGCGTGTGCAGGACCTCCTGCAGGTCGTTGCCGATCAGGATGCCCGGGAGGTTCGTCTTCTTGTGCGCCGAAGTGGAGGTCGCGACGGGGAGGGCGTCCAGCACCCCGCGCTGCACCGCCGGGTCCTTCGAGACGTACTTCGCGAGCGGCGACTTCAGCGAGTGCTTCGGATCGATGCCCTTGATCAGCAGCCCCTGGATGCCCTTCGCGCTCTGCCCGATCACCTCGCTGAAGACGAACGGCGCCACGTGATCGATCGCGGGATCCGCGCGCAGCTTGTCGGCGACCTCTTCGTGGTCGCGGAAGAAGTCGCCGCGCTTGAGGACGACCGCGTGCGCGTTGATGCCGAGGAGCTTGTCGAGGAACTCGGCTTCGAAGCCGTTCCAGACCGAGGTCACGACGGTCAGCGCCGTGACGCCGAGCGCGAACGCGGAGATCGTGAGCGTACTGGTCAGCGAGATCCCGGCCTTCTTCCGCGAGCGCATGTACCGCAGCGCGACGGTGACTTCGTAGGGGAGCTGCATGGGGACCCGCGGGCGGTGAGGGATATCGGTCACCGAAGGCGCGTCTGGCAAGGCTTGACTCGCACGCGAGGGCCGGCGCCCACTACGCCCCGTGGATCCGGTGTCCGTCACGCTCGGCATCATCTCGGTCGGTCTGCTGATCATCATTCACGAGGCCGGGCACTACTTCGCGGCGAAGTGGAGCGGGATGAACGTGAGCCGCTTCTCGATCGGCTTCGGTCCGATCCTCGCGAAGGTCACGCGCGAGGAGACGACCTTCACCATCTGCGCCATCCCGTTCGGGGGCTTCGTCCAGATCGACGGGATGAACCCCGCGGACGGCACCGACCCGGACGCGCCGAACAGCTACATGAAGCGGCCGTTCCACCAGCGGTTCGCGACGATCCTCGCCGGCCCCGCCGCGAACTACCT
>JAUHYN010001472.1 GCA_030426505.1 bacterium
GCGCGACGAGATCGAGCTTCGCCTCGACCATCCGGTCCACGACGTGCCTGAGCGAACGATCCACCGACGGTGCGTGCGCGAGCAGCCCCACCCGGCGCCCCTTCAGGCGCCGAAACGACTCATGCACCAAGACGTCCAACCCGGTCGCGACGGCCATGCGCCGCCTGTAGCACGACCGCTTTTCGCGGGCGACTTCGACCGAGGTATGCTCGGGCGTGTTGCGTCGGTGGATCGCCCTCGCCGCGCTCGTCGGCGGCGCGTGTGTCTCGATCGAACCGCTCCCGTTCGACGTCGCGGGCGAGGACGGCGATCTCCTCGTCATCGCGACCGTCGACACGACGGGCGAGGTCACCGCGCGCGCGACGCGGTGGAGGGCCGGATCGCCCTACGTCACCGTGCCCGACGGGGGCGCGCTGCACGTGTGGATCGTCCGCGCGGGTGACCTCGTGGATCCGAGCGGCGCCCCGTTGACCGCCGACGCACTCGACGCCGTCGAGGTCCGCCCCGACACGGAGGGCCGGTGCCGCGGCCGCACGAACCGCGCGCCGCAGATCGTCTACGGCGGCGATGTCTGCGAGGTGCCGCCCTTCGCCGAGCACTTCGCCGCGCCGGCGAACGCGGCTGCCCCCGAGCTCGCGCTCGTATGGCCGGGCGAGACCGTCTGCGAGCCGGAGTTCAACGAGGTCCCGCGGGGCGTCGAGTGGTCGCTCGTGGATCCAGACCCCGACTTCTGGCCGCACGCGCGCTACGCCGTCGCGCCGAACGGGACCGTCGCGGCCATCGGCGAGCACCACGGGATCACGATCGCTTCGTCCGGTGCGCGCGCCACGCTGCCCCCCGAGCGCGCGCCATTCTCCGGCCCCATCCTCGCAGCGGTCGGGACCGCGGACGGGCGCTTCATCGTGTCGTCGGGGAACGAGCGCATCGAGATCCGCGGCGAGGTCACCGAGTTCGACGTGGGGCTGAACCTCCTCCGCGGCCCGCGCTCGATCGACTTCCGCGCGGAGTCGATCCACGCGCTCGGGAATGGCGATCTCCTCCTCGCCGGAGAAGGCTCGACCAAACGCCAGCCGAAGGCGCGCGTCTGCGACGCGTCGCTCGAGACCTGTAGCGACCTCAACACCGACGACCTCGAACCGACGCTCGGCCGCGCGCTCCTCGGCGCGGCCGCGCTCGCCGACGGGACGCACTTCGTCCACGGCGATCACGGCTTCTTGGTACTGG
>JAUHYN010000579.1 GCA_030426505.1 bacterium
CCAGGCCCAACAACACGACCACCAGCACGATCGCGATCGTGCCGCGGTGCTGCTCCGTCCACGGGAGCGGCTTCGTGCTCGCGCGCCCGAAGTCCGGGTTGTCGACCACGGGGCCGATCGACGCGTCGCCGAGCTCGAGCGGGAGTGTGTCCTTCCGGTCGAGGATGCGCGCGAGATCGTAGTACGGAGCGGAGAGGTCGTCGCTGCCCACGTACAGCGCGTGCGGACCGGCGGCGCGCGCGGAGAAGACGATGCGCTCGGCGCCGTAGCTCGCGCGCACGGACTGGATCGTGAGCGGGGCGTCGTCGCCGTCGCGGATCGTGAGGCGGAGGTAGCGCTTCTTCGTGGGCTGGATCGGGACGACGAGCGTGCCGTCGAGCGGGCGATCGGTGCGCGCCACGCGCTGGAGCACCGACGAGCCCACGCTCGGCCACACCTGCTGGTACGCGCTGGCGGAGACGTCGACCTGGCGCACGAACTCCTTGGTCCCGACCTCGAGCTCGAGGCGATCGAACGGGAGCCCCGGCGCTTGCGCGTCGAGGTACACGTGCGTGCCGCGGCCGTCTTCGGTGCGCTCGACCTTCGTGATCTCGAGCTTGCGATCGAGGCGCGGCGCGATCGCGTCGGGCGTCACGCACGCGAAGCTCGCGCCGAGGATGCGCGTCATCTCGGCGTCGGGGTCCGGGAGGAGCGTGACGCGGACCCAGCGACCGACCGAGGTGGGATAGCGTACCGTGGTACCTCGGTACGTCCCTTCGTCGGTGATGATCGCGTAGACGACCGGGCCCTCGGCGACGATCTGGAAGTCGTCCTTCTCGGCGCCGGTCTCGATCCGCGTCTGGCGCAGGAACGCGCCGTTGTCCGAGAGGCGGAGATCGACCTCGCAGTGCTCGACGTCCTGGGATAGCTCGAAGGTCGCGCGGAAGCTCCCGTCCGGGCGCGGGCCGGGATCGAACAGGCGCGCGGGCGTCCACCGCGCCGGGCGATCCGCGGGGACCGGTTGGATCACGTACGGGACCTCGGCGCCGTCGCTCGTGATGCGGAGATCCTCGAAGGCGCCGTGGGTGGCGGCGTAGAGCGCGGGCGGAACGGCGACCGCGAAGTAGCCCGGGCGATCCACGTCCTGGATGGGCGCGGTCTTCTCGAACTTCGTCACGTCCACTTCGGGCGGGCGCGGTTCGGCGCGCGCGGCGGCGGGGATCAGGAGCACGAGCAAGATCGCGGCGGTCGCGGACCCCTCCGCGAACAGCCCCTTCAGCCGCGCGTAGAGGAAGCCGGCCGCGACGAGGAGCCCGCCGACGAAGGTCAGCACGATCACCTGGTACAGGCGCGGCAGGTTCCAGACGTCGTAGGCGGCCAACTTCGCGATGGTGCCGACGAACACGATGAGTCCGAGGTAACGGTGGAACTTGTCCTTCATGATGAACCCTCCCGAGAGGAGCGCGATCCCGATGAGCCCGAGCACGACGGTGGTCGCGACGTCGAGTGTCCCGGCGAGCGCGGCGCGCTGCGTCTCGACCGTCTCGAGGAACGCCGCGAACTCGGCCGCGTCGAGTGCTACGCCGGGCGCCGCGGGGAGGTCGAGCAACGCGCCGCGGACTTCGGAGATCGCGAGCGCCGTGAGGAGGACGTAGCCGCCGACGCACGCGAACGCCGCGAACACGCGCCGGGTC
This sequence comes from bacterium, assembly GCA_030426505.1. GTDB lineage: Bacteria > Myxococcota > Kuafuiibacteriia > Kuafuiibacteriales > Kuafuiibacteriaceae > JAUHYN01. The sequence goes on from JAUHYN010000579.1 coordinate 1,674, forward strand.
TTCGTCTTCGCCGCTGCGTCCGTGCGCTCGGGGGCGCGCGCGACGAACAGCGCCGCGAAGAGCGCGGCGAGGCCGCCCGAGAGGAGGCCGTACGCCCGCGGATTGAAGAGGACGGGCGTGACGAGCGCGCCGCGCGCCCCGTTCGACGCGAGGAACTCGTGGTAGGGCGCCTGCGCCGCGACCACGTCGACGCTCACGATGCGCATGAGCACCGCCAGTCCGAGGAGCGCGGCGGCGACGAGCCAGCCGGGCTCCTGCACGCGCGCGAAGATCAGCGCGGTGACGACGACGAGCACCGCCCACGCGAGCGTGATCGTCGCGCCGGAGAGCCCGAAGCCCGCGGCCGCGGCGAACAGCGCGATCGCGATCGCGGCGAACACCGTCACGGTGAGCGGCGGCGTGTCGGCGGTGCGGCGGTGCTGAGTCGCGAGGCCGAGGCTGGTGATGCCGAACGCGGCGGTGACGAGCGCGCGCATCGTCGGGACCTCCTCGCCCGTGGACGCGAGCGCGATCGCGAGGCCGAGGAGGATCGCGACGGCGCTGGTCGCGACGGGGAGCCGAGTCTTGGTGTGCTTCGCGAGGCTCGACGCCAGGTAGGCGAGGAGGCCGGACCACAGCGCGGTCACGGCGAGGAGCACGACGTCGAACGGGCGCCCGGTCTCCTGCACGAACACGCCGCCGACCGCGACGAGCGCGAGGCCGGTCGCGATGACGGTGGCGAGGAGGAGGCCCGCGGAGCGCGCGCGGTACGCGACGAACGCAGCGACGGCGGCGGCGGCGAGCGTGGCGAGCGCGGCGGTGTGGAAGCCGTCCGGGAGCGTGGCGATGAGGGTGAGCAAGACGAACGCGAACAGCGCGACGACGCTCGGGATCGCCTCGCCGCGCGTGAAGGTGCGGCCGGCCTTCAGCGCGTCGTAGAGGAACGCGACGACGTACACGCCGCTCCACGCGCCGAGCAGGGCGAGCAGGTAGGGCGGCGCGGACTCTCGGTTCGCGCCGGTGCCGCCCGCGAGGAGGAGGAACGCGAACAGCATCGGAAGCACGAGGAGCTTCTCGCGGCCGATGTGCCGCATGACGAGGACGCTGGAGACGCCGACCAGCACCATCGCGAGCCCGAGGTGGACCGTGGTGTCGACGAGGAGGGCGGTGACGCCGCCGTGCCAGATGAGGAGCGCCGCGGTCGAGACGAACGCCACGACGAACGACAGCGCCTTCTTCCGGTGTGAGACGACGGCGACCGCGAGCCACTCCACGGTGGCGAGCGTGACGAACAACAGCGGCGCGATGCGCGCGCTCAGGTCGTGGTAGGCGCCGACGAGCTGCTCGGGCGGGACGTCCGGCGTGAACGCGCCGCCGCGGAGGTCGTGGACCTGGAAGTACTCGACGTACCAACCGCCGAAGAGGAGCGCGGTGCCGGCGATGGTCACGAGGATCGTGATCGGGAGCTTCTTCTGCGCGGCGACGGTGAGGACCACGGCGCCGATCAGCAGGAGGTACGAGAAGAGCGCGATCGGGCGGTCCTGCCCGGTGGAGAGGAGCACGGGGTTCGCGAGCCCGGCGAGCGTGACGAGCACGAGGATCGCTTCGCTCGCGTAGCGCCACGCGATCAGCGCGCCGACGAGGAGGATGACGATGTTCGCGGCGAAGGCCGCCTCCGTCGGGACGAGGTGATAGAACGCGTAGCTCGCGTACGAGGAGATGAAGAGCAGGGCGAGGCCGATGCCGACCAGCACCTGCGAGAACGCCGCGCGCGTCCGCGAGCGCGCGACCTCCGCGGCGACGAGCGTCCCGACGCCAGCGGCGGCGCCGATCAGCACGCGACCCATCGGGCCGATCCACTCGGAGTCGACCGCGTACTTGAAGAAGTAGAGTGCGCCGAGCAGCAGCGCGCCGGCGCCGATGCGCGTGAACCAGGCGGCGAGCCGCGCCTCGAGCGGGGGCGCGGGGAGCTTCGGCGCGGTGGCCTTCGGGGGCGCCTTCGGGGGGGCGTCGGCGGATGCTTCGCGCGCCGCGTGCGCTTCGGCGGGAGCGTCCGCGTGGGCGGCGTTCGCTTCGTGCGCCGCGCGCGCGGCGTTCGCTTCGGCGGGCGCGTGGGCGGCGCCGTATGGCGCGACGGGGTTCCCGTCGGCCGGGGCCCCTGCGGGCGCGTCGTCGGGGGCGCCTTGGAGCGTCCGCGCCGCGGCGGCGTCCGGGACGCGAACGCCAACCGGCGCGGGCGGCGCCGGCGCGGTCGCGTCCGCCGGGCGCGCGGGTTGGGTGTCGTCTTCGGTCGCGCGCTCCTCGGCGCGCGGGGCCGCGGGGGCCGCGCCGCTCTCCAGCGCGCGCACGCGATCGTAGAGCCAGCGCAGCTTCTCTTCGTGATCACTCCGCTCGATCTCGAGCTGCGCGAGCCGCGCGCGAGCGCGGGACACCATCACCATCGAGGCGATCGGGAGGATGAACACCAAGAAGACGAGCAGGACCGCGAGGCCGACGAGCAACGTTTCCATCGCTGTCGTCATACTCGCAGCGCGCGCCGTTCCCTCCTATGTGGGGGCTGTCATATTTCGGTCACGACTTCGGTGTCGCAGTGCGTACGCAGAGTGCGAACGTGATTTCGCACCTCGATGCGCGCGACGAACGCGCGCCTCAGACGAGGCCGCCGGAGAGGTTCAACCCACCGTAGATCTCTCGCGCGATCACCATGCGCTGGATCTGCGAAGTGCCCTCGTAGATCTGGATCAGCTTCGCGTCGCGCATCAGCTTCTCCACCGGGTACTCCTTGCTGTAGCCGTACCCACCGAACACCTGCACGGCGTTCGTGGTGACCTCCATCGCGAAGTCCGCCGCGAGCGCCTTCGCGTACGAGCTGATCATCGAGGAGCGCTCCTTGGCGTCGACGAGCGCCGCCGCTTGGAGCGTGCACAGACGCGCGGCGTGAACCTTCATCGCCATCTCCGCGATCATGAACTGGATCGCCTGGAAGTTCGCGATCGGCTGCTTGAACGCCTTGCGCTCCTGCGAGTACGCGATCGCGTGCTCCATCGCCTTGCGCGCGACGCCGACCGCGAAGCACGCGGTGATCGGGCGCGACGCATCGAGCGTCTTCATCGCGATCTTGAAGCCCTCGCCCTCCGCGCCGATCCGGTTCGCCTTCGGGACGCGCACGTCCTCGAACGTCAGCCCGATCGTGTCCGAGGCGTTCTGGCCCATCTTCTTCTCGGGGCGCCCGCGCGAGATCCCCTTCGCATCGCCGGGCACCACCACGCACGTGATCCCGCGGTGACCGGCCTTCGGGTCCGTCTTCCCGAACAGCGAGAACTGCTCCGCGTGCGAGCCGTTCGTGATCCACATCTTCGAGCCGTTGATCACGTAGTCGTCGCCGTCCTCCGTGATCACGGTCGTCATGCCCGCGACGTCCGAGCCGGCGTTCGGCTCCGTCAACGCGAACGACGCGTAGCGCAGCTCCTCCGTGAACGGGCGGACGAACTTCTCCTTCTGCTCCGCGGTCCCGCCGATCGTGATCGGGAGGAACGCGAGGTCGTTCGCGATCATCGACGTCGCCATCCCGACGCAGCCGGCCGCGAGCTCCTCGCCGATGATCGTCTGGTCGACGATCGAGAAGCCGACGCCGCCGTGTTCGGCCGGGATCCCGAGGTTGAGCAAGCCGAGCTCGAAGGCCTGCGCGATCACTTCGTGCGGGAACTGGTGCTTCTCGTCGTGTTCCTGCGCGACGGGGGCCATCACCTCGTCGGCGAACTTGCGCGCGGTCTGCTGGAGTTGTTTCTGTTCGTCGGTGAGGGTCAGCTCGATCATGGAGCAGCGATCTACACGCTGCTCTCGTCTGCCTTCAACCCACGCAGGATGAAGTCCGCGATCTGATCGCCCGTACGCGCCGCGTCGAACGTGCTGCCGGAGTGGATGCGCAGGACCCACTCGCGCGCGATCTCGTCGATCGCCCCGAACAGCGCGCGCCGGAACACCGCCGGCTCCATGTCCGCGCGGAAGACACCCGTCCTGCGCCCCTCGTCGAGGATGCCGCTCACCACCGCGAGGTACTTCGCGAAGGCCTTCGGCGAGTACTCC
>JAUHYN010000580.1 GCA_030426505.1 bacterium
CGCGCCAGTCGACGCAGCACGTGGTCCCACGTGAGGTAGCGGTCCTCGTCCTCCGGCACGCCCCAGTCGAGGAGGAAGGTGTCGAAGTTCTCCGCCAACGCCTCCACGACGCTCGATCCACTGAGTAGATCGAGGATGTACCAGCGATTGATCAGCGAAGGGACGACCAGGAGCGGCCACCGGGTCGCCGGCGCCTCCGACGTTCCATCGGAGGGCCGGCGAAACCGATACAGCCGCGCCGTACCTTCGGAGAAGATCTCGTCCTTCGGCGTGGGCGCGATCTTCATCGGTTCAGCTCGCGAACGGCGTGGACATCGACGAGAAGGCCTGGGTGGCCTGGCGCGTCGTCGCCAGCGCGAGCCGACGCCACTCTTCCATCATCTTGGCGGAGTACTCGGCCGAGGCCTTCATGAGCTTCGCGCCCTCGTCCACCGCGAGCTCGAACTGCTCCATGTTCGCCTTCTGGATCTTCTCCAGCTCCTCGAACATCTGCTCGACCCGGGCCACGTGGGCCTCGGCCGGGTTCGCCTTCTCGGCGGCGTCTTGCTGCACCTGCGTAGTACGTTTCGTCGACATTTGATCGGTTCCTTTTCGGCTTTTGAGGCAGCCCTGTGCCGCCTACGCCGGGCAGACTAGGTCCGCCAGGACCGACCGTCAATCGATTTTTTGCTGCGCCGCAAAAAACTCACTTCTTGCGGTCGGCGAGGAGGGCGTCCTTGAGGGCGGCGAGCTCGGCGCGGAGCTCGGCGATGTCGTCGCCGCGCTTGTCCTCGGCCTGGGGCTCCTCCTCGTCCGGGGGCGGCGGCGTCTCCTCCATCGGCGCCATCGGTGGAGGCGGCGGCGGCTGCTGGCCCCACTGCGCGGCGCCCTGCGTGAACATGCGGGCGATCGCGTTGGTCGCGGTGAACGGGAGGGTCGCGAAGGGGTTGATCGGGGCGAGCGCCTGCGCGCCCTGTCGGCCGAAGCGGTACACCTCCAGGGCCCAGGAGAGCCAGTTTCCGAAGAACTCCGCCAACGTATCGTCGTCCATGCGGATGAGCTGGAGCAGGAGCGGCGCGGGCAGCAGGCGAGCCGCGCGGCGGCTCTCGAGGATGATCTGAGCGAGGGTGGGCTGCGTGAGATCGGCGTTCGTCTTCGCGTCGACGACCCGGACGTCGAAGCCGACGCGGATCTTCTCGGCGAGCTCGTCCAGCGTCACGTACCGACTTTCGCCCGTGTCGTAGAGCCGGCGATTGCTGTACTTTTTGATGACGACGATGCCTTGGGGTTGCTGCACCGCCGTCGATGGTGCCCCACCCGAAGGCCCGGGTCCAGGAGGAATTGCGGCGGCGCAGTAAGACGGTTGACGGCACGGCTCGGTCCTGCGTAGGTTGCGCGCAATCGATTTGTGCGGCGCAACAATCGGCGGCCGCGTAGGGGAGCCAGTAGGAATGACCACGATGCCTTGGGATCAGTTCAAGAAGAGCTTCGATGTCTGGGAGCGCGCGACGTCGGACCTGATGCAGGTCTGGCTGGAGAGCTCGCTCGTCCTGGAGCCCGCGGGCGCGATGCTCACGGCGGTGATGAAGACGAAGAAGGTGTCCGACCAGGCGATGCGGACCTGGTGGGGCCAAGCACGACCAAGAGCGCACGCTCCACGCGCTCAACGAGCTGGAGCGACGCCTCATCGATCTCGAAGAGCAGATCGAGGACGCGACCGCGGGCGACGCCCGTAAGGAGTGACACCATGGACGTCAGCAAGTACCTCGACGTCCGCACCGCTCCCGAGGTCCTCTTCTCGGCCGCCGCAGAGCACCGCGACCACGTCCGGTTCGTTCTGCGCGACGGCGAGGGCCGAACCACGGAGGTCACGCTCGGCGCCCACGCCGAACACGTCCGCGAAGTCGCTGCGTACCTCGTGAGCGAGGGCTTCGGCCTCGACAAGGTCGGTGCGATCTTCGCGCCCAACCGCGTGGAGTGGATGGAGGCCGCGCTCGCGATACAGGCCGCGCGCGGCGTGATGGTCCCGATCTACGCGTCGTCGACGAGCGAGCAAGCGGGCTACATCCTCGCGCACTCCGACGCGCGGTTCGTGTTCGTCGACACCGAGGCACTGCTGACACGCGTCTTCGAGGCGTGGGATTCACTCGCGCCGGACGCGCGCGTCGTGTGCCTCGACGACGGCATCGATCTCGAGGGCGCCCGCGCCGCTGCGAAGCAGGGCCCAGACGCCGCCGAGATGGATCGTCGAATCGTGTCGTGGTCGGCGGTGCGGCGAATCGGGCGCGATCGCTTCAGCGAGGGCGAGCTCGATCGTCGCCTCCGCGAGGTCTCGCACGACGACCGCGCGATCATGCTCTACACGAGCGGCACGACCGGCAACCCGAAGGGCGTCCCGCTCACGCACGACAACCTCGCGACGAACCAGATCGACTGGCTGAAGGTGCTCGCGCCGAAGCTCGCCGAGGGCGACGTGGATCTGCTCTGGCTGCCGATGAGCCACGTGTTCGGCTACGGCGAGTCGTGCATCGGCAACATGCTCGGCTGGACGAGCCACATGTGTACGCCGGCGCAGGTGATGGACCTGCTCCCGATCGTGCGACCGCAGACGCTGATGAGCGTGCCGTCCTACTGGGAGAAGATCGCCGTCGCCGCCCAGAAGAAGTCGTTCGACGAGGTCACGGGCGGGCGGCTTCGGTTCTGCCTCTCCGGCGGCGCGGGGCTGAAGAAGGAGATCAAGGAGCGGTTCCTCGAGCAGGGCGTCCTGATCATCGAGGGCTACGGACTCACGGAGACGTCGCCGACGCTCACGATGAACCGGCCCGACGACTACGACTTCACGACGGTCGGCAAGCCGTTCCCGTCGGTGGAGCTGAAGCTCGACACGGACGGCGAGATCCTCGCGAAGGGCCCCAACGTGTTCGGCGGCTACCACCGTGACCCGATCGCGACCAAGAGCGCGTTCACCGAGGACGGCTGGTTCAAGACCGGCGACCTCGGCGCGTTCACCGACGACGGCTTCCTGAAGATCGTGGGGCGCAAGAAGGAGATCCTCGTGACCGCCGGCGGGAAGAACGTCGCGCCGGCGAACATCGAGGTGCGCTTCAACGACGATCCGATCATCGAGCACCTCGTGGTGTACGGGGACGGCAAGAAGTTCCTCGTCGCCGGCATCTGGACTCGGCCGGACGTCGAATGGGACGACGCCGCGCTCCAGGCGAAGATCGACGCCGTGAACACCCAGCTCGCGAGCTGCGAGACGATCAAGCGGTTCGCCGTGATGGATCGCCCGCTCACGATCGAAGGCGGCTTCCTCACGCCGACGCTCAAGCTCCGCCGCAACAAGGTCTACGAGTCGTTCGGTCCCGCGTTGGAGGCGCTGTACGCGTGAGGCGCCTGCTGAAGATCGCGCAGCGTGTCGTGCAGGGGCGCCCGAACGTCGGTGCGTCCCCGCACGACGTCGTCCACCACGAGAACAAGTGGAAGCTGCTGCGGTACCGCGCGACGTCGCCGCGTCGGTACAAGACACCGGTGTTGATGGTGCCGTCGCTGATCAACCGGCACTACGTCCTGGACCTCGCGCCGGGGCGCAGCGTCGTGGAGGATCTCGTCGGCCGCGGCCACGACGTCTTCATCATCGACTGGGGCACGCCGGGCGCCGAGGATCGCTACCTCACGTTCGACGCGATCTGCGACGGCTACATCGCGCGCGCGCTCCGGAAGACGACGAAGGCGGCGGGCACCGAACAGGCCCACCTCCTCGGCTACTGCCTCGGCGGGACGCTCACGACGATCCACAACGCCGCGCGCCCCGAGCGGATCGCGTCGCACGTCGCGCTCGCGGCGCCGGTGCAGTTCTACGACGAGGGCCTGCTCTCGCGCTGGACGCGCACGAAGTCGTTCGACGTCGGGTCGGTCGTCGACGCCTTCGGCAACGTGCCCTGGCCGCTGATGCAAGCCAGCTTTCACATGCTGAAGCCCACGCTGAACCTCGTGAAGCTGATGGCGCTGTACGAGCGCGCCGACGACGACGACTTCCTCGACGGCTTCTTCGCGGCGGAGACCTGGGGCAGCGACAACGTGTCGTTCCCCGGCGAGGCCTACCGCCGCTACATCGAGGAGCTGTACCAGCGGAACGCGCTCCTCGCGGGCTCGTTCACGCTCTCCGGTCGCCCCGCGCGGCTCGATACGATCGAGACGCCGACGATGGTCGTGACGTTCGAGCACGACCACATCGTCCCGCACAAGAGCGCGTCGATCCTCCTCGAGCGCATCAAGAGCACCGACAAGGAACACCTCCACCTCAACGGCGGCCACGTCGGCGCGGTGGTGTCGCCCAAGGCGAAGGACCGCCTGTGGCGTCAGCTGTCGGAGTGGTTCGCGCGACACGAGCCGGCCGGCCGCGCCGCGATTCGTTCGGTGGGGTGAATCAGCGCTGCAGCTGGTGATCGCCGCGCGCCTCGGTCGTGTCGATCTGCGCCGTCGACGGCGTCACCACCAACCGGTACCCCGGCTCCGGCTTCTCGATCCCGAACCAGCCTCGCATCCCCGCGGACCAGATCTCGAGCGGCGCCAACGCGGCGTCGATCATCATCGCGGCCGGGTGCGGGATGCGATCCGCCGCCGGCTCGCCGCGACGCACGCGCGCGGAGAGCTCCTCGCCGGCCTTGGTCTGCAGCTGGATGTAGTTGATGCCGTCGTTCAGATCCGACGTCGCGACGACGTTGCCGTCGCGGTCGAGGAGGTCGAGGAAGTAGGCGTCGTTCGTCTCGGGGACGACCGTGAGCGTGACGAACTGATCGTGCTTCGACGTGAAGCCGAACGTGTCTTCATCGTCGCCGGTCGGCAGGGTCCCGCGCACCATGAACGCGGCGTCGGTCGAGGCGCGGCCTTCGAGGTTCGCTTCAGTATAAAGCTCGGTGAGCTGGATGCGGCGCGAGCCGCCCTTGTACTCGACGTCCGTGTGACGCACGACTTCGCCCTCGCCGTCGACGAAGTCGCCGTTGTCGTTCGTCGCGAAGCCGTGCCCTCCGACGAGGCCGGCCGCGCCGAGGCCGCTCGTCGCGCCGAGCGCGCCGACGCCGCCGACCGCGGTGAACAGGCCCCCGGGCGCGAGCTGCGCCGCGAGCGGGCCCATCCACTTCAAAGCCTCGATGGCCTCCGGCGTGGCGGGGCCGTCGGCGCCGAGCGAACCGAGTCCGCTCATCGGGCCGCCGAGCTCGGTGAGCGCCTTCGAGAAGCCCGACCAATCGCCGATGAGGCGCATCCAGAACGACGGGTTCATCGGGTCGTCGCCGACCACGCCGCGCGGTCCGAGCGCTCCGTTCTTACCGAGCACGCCGTCGGGTGACAGGGCGTCCTTCAGGGCGATCGCGACGGGCCAGAGGGCGCGCGGGATCGGCGGATGAATCGAAGAGAGGTCGCCCGAGTCGAGCACCGCGCGCACCGAGTTCGCCGTGACGAGGAGCCCGCCTTCGCGGTTCCAGCGGCCGACGGTGAGCGCGGCGCGGGCGGCGGTCGCGCCGTCCCGCGGGAAGTCGCGGCCGGTGAGGTTCGCGGGCGCGCCGGTGGCCTTCGGGAGCTGGACCGGGGCGAGCCCGACCTGGAGGGCGCCGTCGCGCTTCGCGATCGGCACGTCCTCCTGGACCGCGGTCGAGCCCGTCACGAGGGCGGGGCCGCCGCGCTGGTCGATCTTCGAGCCCATCGAGTTCAGGGATTATCGGGCGAGGGGGCGAGAAGGTGCGACCTTCGGAAAG
>JAUHYN010001473.1 GCA_030426505.1 bacterium
ACTCCGTCCTCGCGCAATCGCACTCCGATCTCGAGCTCATCCTCGTCGACGACGGATCCACGGACGGCAGCCGCGCGGTCATCGAGTCGTTCGGCCATCGCGTCCGCGGCGTCTTCCAGGCCAACGCCGGACCGAGCGCCGCCCGCAACGCGGGCATCCGCGCCGCCACTTCGCACTACGTCGCCTTCTGCGACGCCGACGACGTCCAACTGGTGCATCGCCTCGCCACACACGTCGCCCTCCTCGAGCGCCTCGAGGACGTCGCGCTGGTCGGGAGCGATCTGTCGGAGTTCGTGGACGGAGCGGTCACCCAGGAGCACGCGCTCCACCACTTCTGGATCGGCCCGACGCGTTACCCGTTCGCGGAGGAGCTCGCGCGCGCTTTCGGTTCCCACAAGACCTGCCGCGCGCTCGAGCTCCCGGTGCCCGGTCGGTACGCCGACCGCCACGTCTACGCCGGGCGCGCCGCGCCGCTGATCGCGTTGATGCACCTGTGTTGGGGGAACGCGTCGCTGTTCCGCAAGTCGGCGCTCGACGCGGTGGGTGGCTTCGACGAGCGCGTCGGTCAGTACGAGGACTGGCACCTCGTCGCGCGCATCGCGCTGCGTTTCCCGATCGCGTTCGTCGACGTGCCGGTGATGCGCTACCGACGGCACCCGGATCAGATCTCCAAGAACCCCCTCGCGGCCGCGGCGGGGATCCTCCACCTCGTCGACGACGTGTGGCGCACGGCCCCGGGCTTCTACGAGGCGAACCGCGACATCGTGGACCGCGTCGCCGGCGCGGCGCACTTCCAGTCGGGCACCGCATCCGTTGCAAAGGGGGACTGGGTGAGCGCTCGGGCCGCATTCAAGCGGTCGATCGCGGCGTATCCCCGTCAGAAACGCGCCTACGTGGAACTCATGAAGGCCGCGGTGTACTCGCGCCTCGGCTGATCGTCGCGCTACCCTTCGGGCGCGGTGCGCGTCTGTCCACGATGTGCGGCGGTCTACCGGGAAGACGTCGCCTTTTGCGGGGTCGACGGCACGCAGCTCGTCGAACAAGCCGAGGACCCGGTCGTCGGGCAGACCGAACGCCACCCGCAGGAACGGCGCGCCGAGCAGCACGAGCGCGGTGACGACCACCGCGATCACCGGAACCGGGCGGGCCATGACCCGACGGGCGACCGCATCCCAGAACCGTCCGGCTCCGGCGCCGACCGGTCCCCGCGACCGCGGCG
>JAUHYN010000581.1 GCA_030426505.1 bacterium
CGACGATCCGCGCGGTGTCGTCGATGTCGGCGACCTTCACTTCGACGCCCGTCGCGCGGTTGCGCATCCCGAAGAAGCGCTGCGCTTGCGGCATGTCGATGTACGTGAACTTCGCGTCGTACTCGTACATCCCACTGTAGAAGATCCCGGCCACGCGGAACCGGCGCAGCTTTGGCATCGGGCCCATCGGGCCGATCTCCTCGGACGCCGGTGACACGAGCTTCACGGTGTCGCCCACGTACGCGCGCAGCGTCTTCGACAGCTCGCGCCCGATCAGGATCCCGGGCAACACGCGGCGGTCCTTGCACGGCTGCCGGATCGCGGGCTCGAGCATCTCGATCGGCTCCCCGATTCGACCGGAGGGCGACGTCGGCGGCGGGAACTCGATCCGCGGGCACGCGCCCGGGATCTCTTCGGGGTGTTCGAGGTAGCTGAACTCGCCCTTGGTCACCGTCGCGCGGAGCGCGCGGGTGCCCTGCTCGCTCGACGCTTCGATGCCCTTCACCAACGTCCCGGAGAGGCCGACGTCAGTGGACACCATGGCGTCGCCCATCACGAACGCGGCGACGGTCTCGACGCCCTGCGTGTCGAAGAGCTGCCCCTCGACGTCGCCGTACTCGGTGAAGTCGTCGCCGTGTTTGCCGACGACGATGTGCGCGTGGGCCCCGAGGATCTTCGTCTTCAGATCGTTCTCGAAGCCGCTCATGATCGACAGCACGATGATCAGCGCCATCACGCCGAGGCACACGCCGGCCACGGCGAAGAAGGTCACGAGGCCGACGAAGGCGTCGCGGCTGCGCGCCGCGAGGTAACGCCGCGCGATGTCGATCTCGTAGCGGAAGCCGGGGTCGAACCGGCCGCCGCCGTTCAACAGGAACCCGACGCTCGCGCCCACCGTGAGCAGCGCGCCGAGCACGACCGTGGGGAAGATCGCGAGCGCGAGGAAGATCTGCTCTTCCGGGAGGCTCGACGCCTGCGTCCACGCCGAAGGCCCGAGCGCGACCCCGAGGTACAGCGTGTAGCCCGCGAACAACGCGACGAACATCAGCTCGACGAAAGCGAGCCGCTTCACCACCCACGCGACGACGAAGCCGGCGACGAGCGCCGCCCCCATGGCGAACGCGACGGAGAGCCCCGCGATCACCGCCGGGTCGTACGACAGGTAGCGCGCCGAGAACGCGCCCGTCACACACAGCCCGGCGAGTAGCGCGAACCCGAGCGCGGCGCGCAGGAGCGTCTTGCCGTTCGTGGACTGCCCGAGCAGCGCGCCGACCGCGAGCAGCCCGAGCGCGTACCGGTCCGCGGCGAAGACGGCGCGCAAGAGGCCGCGCTCGATCAGCGCCTCGGGCGGAAAGATCGCGGTGAGGAACGTGGTGTACGAGAGGACGGTCGCCGCGAGCGCGAGCCACACCGCCGTCGCGACGACGCCGCCCCACGGGTGGCGCTTGCGCTCGGTGCCGAGGAGGACGCCGACCGCGAGCGCGACGAGGGTCGCGAGGCACACGCCGGTCGCTTGCGCGCGAGTGCCGGCCATCGCGACGCCGGGCGGCCACGAGAGTCCGAAGACGAACGCGATGCCCTGCTGGATCGGATCGAGCACGCGCGCGAAGACGATCTGTCCCGCGATCGCGATGAGCGCGTGGACGAGACCGATGAAGACGTGTCGACCCACGAGGTGACCTGGCTCAGGCCTTTCTCATCTGCGGGAAGAGGATGACGTCGCGGATCGAGTGGCTGTCGGTGAGGAGCATGACGAGGCGGTCGACGCCGATGCCCTCGCCCGCCGCGGGCGGCATCCCGATCTCGAGCGCGTGGCAGTAGTCCTCGTCGTAGTCCATCGTCTCCGTCGCGCCGGCGGCCTTGGCCTCCATCTGGTTCCGGAAGCGCTCGCGCTGGTCGTCGGGATCGTTGAGCTCGGAGAACGCGTTCGCGATCTCGCGGCCCGCGACGTACAGCTCGAAGCGATCCGTGAGCGTGGGATCGGAGGCCTTCTTGCGCGCGAGGGGCGAGACCTCGAGCGGGAAGTCGGTGACGAAGGTCGGCTGGATCAGCTCGGCCTCCCACAGGTGTTCGAACAGCTCCATCTGGAGCTTGCCGACGGGGTGCTTCGGGTGGAGCTCCAAGCCCTTGTCCTTCGCGGCCGCGCGGACGGCCTCGGGGTCCGCCAGGTCCAACCCGGGGATCTTGTCGAGGATTCCGTCGCGCACGGGGATGCGCTTGAACGGCTGGTCGAACGCGAGCGTGTGCTCGCCGTAGGTGACCTGTTGCGACCCGGTGACGTGCTCGGCCGCGCCGCGGAACATGGCCTCGGTGAGGTCCATCAGCGTGTCGTACGTGGCGTAGGCCATGTAGAACTCGAGCATCGTGAACTCGGGGTTGTGCCGCGTGGACAGGCCCTCGTTCCGGAAGTTCCGGCCGATCTCGTAGACCCGATCGAAGCCGCCGACCACGAGCCGCTTGAGGTAGAGCTCGGGCGCGATGCGACAGTACAGGTCCATGTCGAGCGCGTTGTGGTGCGTGACGAACGGGCGCGCCGCGGCGCCGCCGATCAGCGCGTGGAGCATCGGCGTCTCGACCTCGAGGAAGTCGCGGTCGTCGAGGAAGCTCCGCAGGTAGCGAATGAGCTTCGTGCGCTTCTTGAACGTCTCGCGGGCCTCGGGGTTGGTGACGAGGTCGACGTAGCGCTGGCGGTAGCGCTGCTCGATGTCCGTCAGGCCGGCGTGTTTGTCGGGGAGCGGGTACAGGCTCTTGGTGGCGAGCTGGACCTTCTTGGGCTGGAGCGTGAGCTCACCCATCCGGGTGACGAAGCGCGGGCCGGAGACGACGACGATGTCGCCGAGGTCGAGCCGCTTGCACAGCTCGTAGGTGGCCTCGCCGACCTCGTTGAGGCGGATCATGAGCTGGATCTTCCCGTGGCGATCCCACAGGTCGCAGAACATCGTCTTGCCCTTGCGGCGGATCGACAGGAGGCGCCCGGCGACGGTGAACTCGGGCGCGCCTTCCACCACCTCGGTGGGGTGATCTTCGCCGGCGCGGACGTCGGCGGTGGTGTGCTCGATGTCGAAGCCGTTGGGGAACGACGGCCACCCGTCTTCGGCGAGCTTCTCGGCCTTCTCGCGACGCTTGCTCAGGATCGCTTCGATGCCGCCTACGGTCTCGTCCATCAGGCGGCGACGCTTACCGCTCGCCGATTCGGGTGGTCAACGCCGACTTCTCTTGCCCTTTGGCGCCCATCTTGGGCATGGGGCCGCGATGGCGCACGAGTTCATCTATACGATGCACGACCTGAAGAAGGTCGTGCCCGGCAAGACGATCGTGAAGGACATGACCCTCGCGTTCCTCCCGGGAGCGAAGATCGGAGTCCTCGGTCAAAACGGCGCGGGTAAGAGCACCCTGCTGAGGATCATGGCGGGGGTCGACACCGAGTTCGTCGGTGAGGCGAAGCCCGCGAAGGGGATCAAGGTCGGCTACCTCGCGCAGGAGCCGGAGCTCGATCCCGACAAGACCGTGAAGGAGAACGTCGAGGAGGCGGTCGCCGAGCAGCGCGCGATCCTCGCCCGCTTCGACGAGCTGTCGATGAAGCTCGGCGAGCCGCTCGACGACGACGAGATGACGCGCGTCCTCGACGAGCAGGGGCGCATCCAGGATCAGATCGACGCCGCCAACCTCTGGGACCTCGACCTCACGCTCGACCGCGCGATGGACGCGCTGCGCTGCCCGCCCGCGGACCAGGGCGTCACGCACCTCTCCGGCGGTGAGAAGCGCCGCGTCGCGCTGTGCCGCGAGCTGCTGAAGAAGCCGGACCTGTTGCTCCTCGACGAGCCGACCAACCACCTCGACGCCGAGTCGGTGTTGTGGCTCGAGCAGCACCTCGCGGAGTTCCCGGGGACCGTCGTGGCGATCACCCACGATCGCTACTTCCTCGACAATGTCGCGGGCTGGATCCTCGAGCTCGACCGCGGCCACGGCATCCCGTGGAAGGGCAACTACAGCTCGTGGCTCGAGCAGAAGAGCAAGCGCCTCGAGATCGAAGAGAAGCAGAAGAGCGCGCGGCGCCGGACGCTGGAGCGCGAGTTGGAGTGGGTGCGGCAGTCGCCGCGCGCGCGTCAGGCGAAGAACAAGGCGCGCCTGAAGGCCTACGAGGAGCTGCGCGAGCAGGGCGAGGCCGAGAAGATCGAGAACGTCGAGATCCACATCCCGCCGGGCGAGCGCCTCGGCGACGTGGTGGTGGAGGCGGAGGGCCTCACGAAGTCGTTCGGCGACAAGCTGCTGTTCGACGACCTCACGTTCCGCCTGCCTCCGGGCGGCATCGTCGGCGTGATCGGCGCGAACGGCGCGGGTAAGTCGACGCTGTTCAAGATCCTCACCGGCCAGGAGAAGGCGGACGGTGGCTCTCTAAAGATCGGCGACACGGTGCAGTTCGCGTACGTGGATCAGTCGCGCGACGCGCTCGACGCCGAGAACACGCTCTGGGAGGAGATCTCGGACGGCAAGGACGTCGTCGAGCTCGGCAAGAAGACGGTCCCCGCGCGCGCCTACGCGGCGTCGTTCAACTTCAAGGGCGCCGACCAGCAGAAGATCGTCGGCCAGCTCTCCGGAGGTGAGCGAAACCGCGTTCACTTGGCGAAGCTGTTGAAGAGCGGCGGCAACGTCTTGTTGTTGGACGAGCCGACGAACGACTTGGATGTCGACACGCTGCGCGCGTTGGAAGACGCGCTGCTGAACTTCGCGGGCTGCGCGGTGGTGATCAGCCACGATCGCTGGTTCTTGGATCGAATCGCGACGCACATCTTGGCGTTCGAGGGCGACAGCCGAACCTTCTACTTCGAGGGCAACTTCGAGGACTACGAGGCGGACAAGAAGAAGCGGCTCGGTGCGGCGGCGGACATGCCGAAGCGGATCAAGTACCGGAAGCTGACGAAGTAGACGCGCGCCGGAACGGGCGCGCGGCGAAGACGGCGTCGAGCAGGGGCTCGGTGTCGCCGTGCTGCGCGTGGCCACGCCACGCTTCGAGGGACCGACGGACGTCGAGCCACGAGGCTCCGTCGGCGAAGGCGCGGTGGTTGCGGCGCGGCGTACGGCGATTCGCGAGGCTGCGAACCCAGCCGCCAAGCAGGCGCCGCAGCTCATCGAACATCCGCGCGAGGAGCTCGTGCTGCCCGGGGCTCGACAGGCGAGGCTGAGCGCGGGCGGCCATCACGAGGCGCTGGTGCTTCGGGAACTTCTGCACCGAGGCGCAGGCCAGCTTGCTGGGCTGCGAGCCGAGGGGCGTCCCAAGCCGCCGCGCGTCAGCGCGGGGACGCTATGGCCTTCGTGTGCTCGAGGAGCCAGACGAGCATGTCGTAGGTCTGTTGAAGACGGGGGAGCCGCCGCTCATGCGGGGCGGGAGTCGACCAGAAAACAGGGCTCACGACTATCGTGACTGGGCGCATCGGAAACCAACGTCAAAGTTTTGAAAGGACGGTTCTTCGCCGCGCCAGTTCGACGCGCGCGCGTACCACGGGTTGAAGATCCAGGAACCGCCGCGAAGCGCGCGATACCTGTGTCCCAGGTGCCAGTCGGTGATCCATTCCCAGACGTTCCCGCTCATGTCGACGGCGCCGTAGGGGGACGCGCCGTCCGGCTTGGAGCCGACCGGCCACGTCGAGTCACGACCGCATCCATCCGTCTTCGACCCAGTGGTCGCGGTGGTTCGACCGTCGTCGAGCACAGCGTGCTGA
>JAUHYN010000582.1 GCA_030426505.1 bacterium
GTGGTCGTCGTCGAAGCAGCAGCCCGCCGGTGGCGTCGCCGTGCATGAGCAGGCACCGGCGCTCGCGACATCCGTTCCCGCCGCCTGCGCGTGGCAGGTGCTCGCATACGTGTTTCCGTCGCAGCCGCAGACCGGGCTCCCGCCGTAGCCGCAGCCCGACGGGCGAGGCTGACAGGTGCCGGAACCCTGGGCGCCACAGACGTTGTACGGACCGAATTCGCAGTACGCGTTCGGCGGGCAGGCCGGATCGTACGGTCCACCGCACGACGTCGGGACGCCGGAGTCGGGCGTCCCGGAGTCGGGCGTCCCGGAATCGGCGGGTCCGGAGTCCGAGACGCCGCCGTCCGTCGACGGGGTGCCGCAGACGAACCCTTCGATGTGTTGTGCGCGGGCTGGGAGGAAGCAGTTCGTGAGCGCGGGCGACAAGGGCGCCACGGCGGGCGGCGTGGCGCCGAGTTCACTGACGTGTACGAACCCTCCGGGCGCCACGCCGGGCCAGGTCGCGCTCGGCGAGATGGCGTCACCGACCGAGAGTTGGTGGCACCCAGCGCAACTCATGGCGCCGCTTCGAGAGAGGACGTGGTCCGGGTTGAGGCCGGCAAAGACCGGATTGCCCGTGAGCACGGTCGAAATCGATCCTTCGAACGACGTGCTGGCTTTGGCCACGGGGTCGTCCGGGTCGAGGCCGTTCGACTCGCTCTGGAACTCATTGAAGCGATTGTCGAATCCCGCCGACACGGTGTTCACCTCGGGGCAGGCGACGATCGGCGAACCTGAGTTGAGCTCGAATGCGAGTAGGTTCGGCATGACGCCGCCGGTGTAGTGGCTGACGAACGCGGCCTGCTCGGTCGTGAAGAGCGCTGGGTTGGGGTTGCCGCTGTTCTCGTCGTGGAACTCGACGAGCGGATTGTCCTTGACCGTCTCCGGGGAGAACTCCGGCTGACCGCCACCGTTGAAGTCCGAACGCCATTCGCGGAGCTGCCAGGTGAAGTTCTGCGACGCGGCGTTGACGAACATGTTCGAACGCACCTGCCCGAACGGGACACCGTAGTTGGCGTGCTGGACGACCGGGCTGAACCCGGTGAGACCGTTGTAGTAGAAGTCTTCGAGGGCCGTTGCGCGCTGGGCCGTCGTGAGTGCGGGATCGCTCAGGCCGTGCCAAAACTCGGCGACGTCACGGCAGCCTTCGATACCCAGTCCGGGGGATGGGTTCGGGAGCACGGCTTCGAAGATCAGGAGTAGTCGGTTCGTAGCCGTGTTCGGGTAGCGGCCGTAGACGATGCGATACTCACCGCAATGCGATCCGTCGGCGGGGGCGAGGTCGAAGCGGTTGAAGAGCGCGATGGGTTCCATCTGCGCGAGGAGCTGAACGCCCGTGAGTGCGGCCTCGGGCGGTCGCGGCGTGGCGGGGATGGGTAGGCCGCTCACCGGCTGCGCGAAGACGGTGTCGAGCAGGCCGTTCGTGATGCTCTCGGCGAGATCTGCGTCGGTCGTGGCGACGCCGCCACTCGAGACGCGAATGGCTGCGATGGTTCGCTGGAAGCTGAAGTCGACCAGCGACAGCGTGGCTTGGTCGTGGACGACCATCGACCGATCGATGTCCACGGGATCGCACGGATCGATCGCCGTCGCGATCGGCGGCGCTGATGTCAGCGCTGCGGAGTTCGTGCGGGTGTCTTCTGATTTACATCCACCGGCCGCGATCGCGATGGCCGCGATCGCAAGGCCTGTGGTTCGTTCGAACGAGCTTGTCTTCACGTAGGAACCTCTCCTTGGGTTTCGCGACGAGGTGAATTCCTCGTGGCGGGACGCCATGAGCCATCATCCCGTCGGTGTACGGGAAGGGCGGTCGCGGTCCGAACACGTCACGGGTGGCGGTGGCGTCGGGGCCGCGTAACGCGCGACTCGTTCAGTCTTGGGGGGGTCCCGGCCGGAGTCGAAACGGAATCACCGAGGTCGATGATGAAATCCTCCGAGACTGAAGTCGCAGTTCCCGGAACTCTGCGTGGTCCCTCGCGTATTCGAACGCGATGTTACGGCAACCGTCCCCGCACATGTCGGCGAGGTCGTCGTCGGGCCCACTCAGACGAGCGTCGACCACGGGCGCGTGGAGACGATAGCATCGCGGCCGTGAAGCGCGCCGCGATGCTCGTCGCCGCGTCGATGTTCGCGGCGACGACGGCGGAGGCCGGGCCGTGGACGCGTTCGCTCGGCGAGGCGTACCTCAAGGTGTCGGGCGGCGTGTTCCGCTCCAATAGCTTCGTCGGCGCGGACGGCGTCGTGGTCGGCGGGGCGGACCACACGAGCCTCACGGCGGCGACGTACGCGGAGGTCGGGATCTGGGACGACCTCCACCTCGTCGCGTACGTGCCGTACGTCGTCGGCATCAACACGTACGAGACCTCGAGCTTCCTTTCGGCGGGCGGCGGCGATCTGATCGCGGGCGCACAGTGGTCGCCGGACTGGTTCGACTTCGTCCACGCGCTCCGCGCGGACGTGAAGATACCGATGTACGACGTCGCGCCGCGCCCCACGCGGTCCACGAGCCACCCGCTGTTCGGCGACGGGCAGGTCGACGTCACGCTCTGGCTGACCGCCGGCCGCTCGTTCGCGATCGCGGAGGTGCCGCTGTACGCGTTCGCCGAAGCCGGGCACCGCTTCCGGAGCGAGGCGTTCGTGGGAGAAGGCGTCGAAGGTCGGTCCTTCGCGGACTCGTTGGTGTTCAACGGGCAGCTCGGCGCGACACTCGCCGGCGTGGTGTTCGCCGCCAACGTGGCCGGGGTCGTCGCTTACCGCTCCGAGACCGACCGGCTCACGAAGTCGTATCTCAACGTCGGCGGACAGCTCTACGCGCCGGTCTACGAGGGACTCGCGCTGGAGGTCAGCCTCGACGGGGCGGTCTGGGCCTCGAACTCCGCGAAGGGCGTTTCGATCATCGCGGGCGTCTCCTACAATCTGTGATGGCCATGCGCGTGCGGTCCATCGTCTTCATCGCGTGTGCGGTCGCCGGTTGCGGGGACTACGTCCGTTACGATGGCGCGCCGCCGTCGACCGTCGCCCCCGGGAATCTCGACGAAGAGACCATCCGAGTCCTCGAGGCCGCCGACCACTTCGAGCACACGTTGTTCGAGGCGGTGCTCGCGTCGTTCGTCGTGCCGGGCGCGGACGGCGACTTCGTCTACGTCGACTACGCCGCGCTGAAGGATCGACCGCAGTCCGTCCTTCACCTCGACCGCTACCTCGCCGAGGTCGCGATCGTTCGACCGGACAACCTCGCGACCTTCGAAGAGCGCCTCGCGTACTGGATCGACGCCTACAATGCCTCGGTGATCCGCGGCGTCGTCGAAGCCTACGCGCCGGGCTACTCGGTCTCCGTCGACAACTTCCAGTTCTTCCAATCACCACGCACCGGGGCGGGCGGTGAGGTCTGGTCGCTCGACCAGATCGAACACGGCATCATCCGCGGCGACGAGACCCACGACGCCTTCGGGAGCAGCGACGCCGCGACGCAGGCGCGGATGCGCGCACTCCACGATTCGCTCTGGGGAGACCGGGCGGTCGACGCCCGGATTCACGTCGCGCTCAACTGCGCGGCGTCGAGCTGCCCGAACCTCCCGAGCCAAGCTCCGTTCACCTACCGACCGGACAGGCTCGAGGCGCAGCTCGACGCGGCGGCGCGTGCGTTCGCGGACAACGCGGCGAAGGGCGCCGGCCCCGCGGGGATCTCTCGGCTCTTCGACTGGTTCGCGGCCGACTGGGAGCCGGAGTTCGGGGGGACCGAGGGCTTCCTTCGCGCGCACCGCGAGGACGGCCTGAACGGCGTCGATACGGGGCGATTCCTCGAGTACGACTGGTCGCTGAACGAACCGCCGTGAAGATTGGTGTACCCTCGGGTGGTGCGCGTTTGGATGGTCGCCCTGGTCCTCGCTGGCTGCGCGTCCCCTCCGCCGGAGGAGATCACGGTGACGTTGCCCGAGACCTCCGAGGCGGCGCTGTTCGCCGTCGTGAACATCGGCGACACCGACGCCACGGGGCGTATCGGTAGCCTCGACGCGCTCGGCGGTCGAGAGGTCCAGGTCGTGGATCCGAAGTCCGTCTACGTCTGGAAGTTCCCGAGCTGGCTCTTCGCCGGCTTCCAGGGTCCCGAGATCGTCTACACGGCGTCCCGAGACGAACGCGAGGGCCTGGACGACGTCCGCTTCCCGGCGCCGACCGAGATGTTCACGCTGACGGAGGGCGGGCTCGAACCGATGGACCAACCCGACCTCACCCTCGCGGACGAGCTCCGCATCCCGTGCGACATGCGCTCGGCCTCCACACGCCCCGCGTTCGAAGAAGATCCCGAGCCGCGCTGCCCGAGCGGCTCGCGGTCGCTCCTCGCGCTCGTCAGCTGCGAGGAGCTGATCTCCGGCGCCGTCATGCGCCGCACCCTCGTCACCGAGACCGCGACGCTCGACGTCGAGCTGTCGCAACGCGGCTGCCGCGTGGACCTGGCGTGTGCGGAGGGCACGGCGTGCCCGGACTGGATGCCGATGTTCGCCGTCCTCCCCCCGCGCCTCTCCGCGGAGGGCAACGACGCATTGGTGTCGTTCGCGAGCGCGTCGGACCGCGACGCGCTCTGCCGTCGCGACGATGACGGCCGCTACACATGCCCGGACGGCTCGACGTTCACGATCGAGTGAGAGGCGACGGTCGTTCGGCCGCCGCACCCCGTTGAGGCTATGCTCCGCCCCATGCAACCCCCGCTGGACGGAACCATCGTCGTCACCGGAGCGTCGTCCGGGATCGGGCGCGCGCTCGCACGCGAGCTCGCGAAGACGGCGCGCCGGATCGTGCTCGTCGCGCGACGGAAGGAACGACTCGACGCGCTCGCCGACGAGCTGCGGGGCGTGCGCAGCGAGCTCGTCGTCGACGTCGAAGCGGTCGACCTCGCGGACCTCGAAGCGACCGACGCGCTCGCGACGCGCCTGCTCGACAGCGGCGACATCGACGTGCTGATCAACAACGCGGGCCTCGGCGACGTCGCGCTCTACGACCAGAGCGACTGGTCCCGCATCGCGCGGATGAACCGCGTCAACGTCGACGCGCTGATGCTCCTGACGCACCGCCTCCTCCCGCCGATGGTCGCGCGCGATCGCGGAGGGCTCCTCAACGTGAGCTCGGGCTTCGGCCTGTCGGTGATGCCGGTGATGGCCGCGTACGTCGGATCGAAGCACTACGTCACGGCGTTCACGGAGTCGCTGAGGATCGAGCTCGCGAAGACGAACGTCGTCGTGTCTCAGGTGTGTCCGGGGCCGGTCGCGACGGAGTTCGAGGAGGTCGCCGGGAACCCGTTCGGGATGTCGGTCCCGGCGGCGGTGACGATCACGCCCGAGCACTGCGCGCGGAGCGCGATCGCGGGGTTTCGACGGGGCAAGGCGATCATCGTCCCGGGCGCGTTGATGGCGGTGGTGACGGCGTTCGGCCGGATGACGCCGCGGTGGGTGTTCCGGGCCGCCTACCGGCCGATCGGGGCCTTCACGCGCAAGCGGTTGGCGGCCGGGTCCGGGTCGTAGGGCGTCGCAGCGGGCCTGGTCGGGGCTCGCCAGGTCACCGGCTTGCGCCGGATCCACCCCAGGGGTACCAACGAGGCTCTTGAACGCACGTCCACCACCCCCGCCGCCGGCGTCGTTGGTCGATGTGTCGGCCTACACCCGGCAGTCTCGCACCTACGAG